>JBKPBQ010000541.1:0-12436 GCA_046726955.1 Acidobacteriota bacterium | reverse complement strand
GGACAACGACGGGCTGCGCGAGATCACGCACGGCCGGTGGGAAGGCCTGACGCGCCGTGAGGTCGAGCAGCGCTTCGCCGAGGAGTACATGGCGTGGGAGGCCGATCCCTTCACGTTCGCACCGCAGGGCGGCGAGTCGGGGCTGAGCGTCCTCGCCCGCGCTCTTCCCGTCATCCGCGAGGTCGTGAGCACGCACCCCGGCCAGAACGTGGCCGTCGTCTCGCACAAGGCGACGCTCCGCCTCGTGCTGAGCAGCCTGCTCGGCTTCGACGCGCGAGGCTACCGCGACCGCCTCGACCAGGCGCCCGCCGCGCTGAACATCGTGGACTTCAAGGACCCGGTGCGGGCGCGCCTCATGCTCTTCAACGACGTCTCGCACTACGCGGGCCATCCTGGCCGGCCGGGGCCGCGGCTGTCGAAGTGGTGGGACGGCTCGAAGGGCTGATCGGGGCTAAGATCGAAGCGTGGACCGTCTTCTCCGGGTGGTCGCCCTGCTGCGCGATCCGCGAACGCCCGCTCTTCCCAGGATCGCGGTGCTGCTCGCCGTGCTGTACCTCATCTCACCCGTGGACCTCATTCCCGGTTCCGTCTTTCCCGTGGTCGGCTGGCTCGACGACCTGACGTTCATCTGGCTCGCCCTGCGCTGGCTGATCAAGAGCGCGCCCCAGGCCCCGAGCGTTCCCGCTCCCCGCCCCGGCTCCTGAGCTTGGCCTCCCGCCCCTGGGACGTCGTCGTCGTGGGCGCGGGATCCTTCGGCTCGTGGGCCGCCTGGTCGCTCCGGCAGAAGGGCCGGCGCGTCCTCCTCGTGGACCAGTACGGTCCAGGGAACACGCGCTCGAGCTCGGGCGGCGAGTCGCGCATCATCCGGATGGGATACGGGCCCGACGAGATCTACACGCGCTTCTCGCTGAGCTCGCTCGAGTCGTGGAAGCGGCTCTTCGCGGCGGTGGGCGAGCCGCTCTTCGCCGAGACCGGCGTCCTCTGGCTGGCCGGGTTCCAGGACCGCTACGCGGCGGACACGCTCACGACGTTGGAGCGGGCGAAGGTCCCTCACGAGCGGCTCACCGCGGACGACTTGCGGCGGCGCTACCCGCAGATGACGCTCGACGGCGACGCGTGGGGGATGCTCGAGCCGCGGAGCGGTGTCCTCTTCGCCCGCCGGGCGGTGGCGGCGGTGGTGAAGGACGCGGTGCGCGCCGGCGCCGAGTACCGGCAGGCCTTTGCTTCTTCTCCGCGCGGGCGCGGACGGCTCGAGGCGCTGCCCGACGTTCCCGATTCGCGCGCCGAGACGTTCGTCTTCGCCTGCGGTCCGTGGCTGCCGAAGGTCTTTCCGGACCTCCTCGCCGAGCGGATCTTCCCGACCCGGCAGGACGTCTTCTTTTTCGGCACGCCACCGGGCGACGACCGGTTCTCGCCGCCCCGCATGCCGACCTGGATCGACTTCGGGGGCGACGAGATCTACGGCATGCCCGATCTGGAGGGCCGCGGCTTCAAGGTCGCTCCGGACCGCCACGGCGAGCCCTTCGATCCCGACCTCGGCGAGCGGCTCGTCTCGGCGGAGAGCACGGCGCGCGTCCGGTCGTTCCTGGCTCGTCGCTTCCCCGCCCTTGCGTCGGCGCCCCTCCTCGAGGCCCGTGTCTGCCAGTACGAGAACACCTGGAACGGCGATTTCCTGATCGACCGCCATCCCGATCTCGAGAACGTCTGGATCGCGGGGGGAGGCTCGGGGCACGGCTTCAAGCACGGCCCGGCCGTCGGCTCCTACGTGGCCGATCTCGTCACCGGAGCCGGCGCGGCCGAGCCCCGGTTCGCTCTTGCGAGCAAGCAGTCGGTGCAGCAGCGCGCGGTGTACTAGGTAGACGAGCGCGATGGTCCGTCGCACTGAGTAAGACTGGTCGGGCGATCGAAGTTCATAGCGCACGTCGTCGTCTTCCTCCCACTGGAATCGCCCTTTGCTGCTACCGTCGTACCCATTCCGGGCGAGGTTCGCCTTCGTCGTTCTACGCGTGTTCCCCGCCGTCGTTCTACTCCAGTTCCCCGGCGCGTCTTTCCTCCGCGCCGAGGCCATCGCGACTGCGCCCAAGAATATTTCTGCCGTCCGTTAGGCGCGGACCCATTGTGTCCATCGTCTCGCCTACCATTCGTCGCATGGCACTCGAAATTCTCTCCGACGACGAAGTCCTCTCCGGGCTCGAGCGCATTCTCGGCCAGTCGCGTCGGGTCGAGTCATCGCTCATCGCCCACCTCGCCGAGGTCGATGCCCGCCACCTCTACACGCGATACGCCGCGCCCTCGATGTTCATCTATTGCCGGGACATCCTGCACCTCTCGGAGGGCGAGGCTCAGCTGCGAATCCTCGTTGCCCGCGCGACGCGGGAGCACCCGGTGCTGCTCGCGATGCTCGCGGACGGCCGGCTACACCTGAGCGGCGTCGCCAAGCTCGCCCCCATGCTCACTGCCGAGAATCGGGACGCGCTGATTCCCCGGGCCGTTCACAAGTCAAAGCGCGAGATCGAGGAGCTGGTGGCGGAGCTGGCGCCTCGACCCGACGTTCCTTCTGTCATTCGGAAGCTGCCCGACAGGCCTCTAGTTCTGCCCGCGGTAGACACGGATGCGCCGCTGCGTCCGGATGAAGTCTCTTCGGCCCCGCCTCCTCGTCCGACGCCGCCACCGCGTCCCGTCTTCCAGCCGCTCGCCCCGGCACGCTACAAAGTCGAGTTCACGGCCGGCGCCGAGCTGCGCGACAAGCTGGAGCGGCTCCGCGCACTCATGCGCAAGGATGTCCCTGACGGCGACCTCGCGGCGATTATCGAGAAGGTCGTCACCAGGGAGCTTGAGCGACGCGAGGCGCGGAGGTACGCGAAGACGAGCTCGCCACGTAAGAAAGCGAACCGCGCGGACAAGGTGTCCTCTACGCGATATCTCCCGGCCGAGGTGCGTCGTGCCGTGTACCGGCGCGATGGAGGGCAGTGCCGCTTCGTCGATCGTCATGGAAGGAGGTGCCCAGAGCGATATCGCCTCGAGTACCACCATTGGCATCCCTATGGGCTCGGAGGCGGTCACCACCCCGACAACATCTGCCTGATGTGCGGTCCCCACAATCGGCACCTGGCCGAAGTCGACTATGGGCGGAAGAAGATGGCGCGCTACTGGCAGTCAAGTCGGGTTGAGATGAGTGCCCCGGCTCGAAAGGCTCCGGACGAGACGAATCCCGAGGAGCAATTGCGCGACTGCACTGGAGGCCCTGATGTGATGGGCCCCTCCTAGCAAAGAACCCTTCCAAGTTGCCGTGTCACGTCGGTCGAGGCAAGCCAAACAATTCAGTCCCGGGGGTGTTTCGTGAGCCGCAGGATGCTCACTCCGATGCCAGCAGCGCGGGTGATGCCAATGACGTCGGGGCAAGCTTCGCTCCGCCTGCCCGAGGAGGCGACCACGCCCGGAATGGGTCAGAACGTAACGTCGATGCGATCTGGACAGCTCAGGCGCTCACTCGCCGATACTCGATGTAGCGCGCGGTCTCGTCCGCCACCGCCTTCCCGCACATCCGCTCCACCAGATAGAAGGCCATATCGATCCCGGATGCGACGCCCGCGGACGTGATGACGCCGCCGTCGTCCACGACGCGCCGGTCCCGGTCCACCTGGACTCCAGCCTCGATGCCGGCGAGGGCGTCGAGGGCGCCCCAGTGCGTGGTCGCGCGCCGTCCGCGAAGGAGGCCCGCCTGGGCGAGGAGGAGCGAGCCCGTGCACACGGAGGTGACCTGGCGCACGTTCGCGGCCGTGCGCCGGAGCCAGTCGATCATCTTGTCGTCCTTCAGCAGCGCGCGGGTGCCGAAGCCCCCGGGGACGACGAGGATGTCCATGCGCGGCACGTTGGTAAAGGAGTAGCGCGGCGTCACCACGAGGCCGCCGGTGGCGGTCACCGGCGCAATTGAGCGTGCGACGGTGAAGACCTGGAAGGGCGCCGAGTCTTCGGTTCGCCGGGAGTCCGGGCCGGGCTGGAGCCGCGTCCTCGAGAACACCTCGAACGGCCCGGCGAAATCCAGGACCTCGACGTCGTCGAAGATCACGATCCCCACGCTCGATTTCGGCATGGCTCGGACCCCCTGCGCGTTCGGCGCAATTCAACCCCAGGGACGCCGCAAGGGTCGAAGCCGCTAAGATACCGCGCGAAGGGGTAGGAGTGTCGACCCGGCGGCAGTTCGTGGTGACGAGCGGCGCGGCCGCGGCGGCCGCGATGACGGGCTGTGACGGCGGCAGCTCCCCCGTCGCACCCGGACCGGCCCCGACCCCCGCGCCCACCCCGCCCGCCAACCAGGTGAGGCTGGCCCTCCCCGCAATCGGCCAGACCGTGCCCGCGAGCGGGATCGTGCTCCGCGATCCCGTGCCCCTGGCGGTGACGCGTCTCGCCGAGACCCGGGTCGTCGCGGTCACGCGCGTCTGCACGCACATGGGCTGCACCGTGGACCTGCCCGAGCGGCCGCTCGGCACGCTCGACTGCCCGTGCCATGGCTCGCGCTACCTCGTGACGGGCGAGGTCGTGCAGGGCCCCGCCATGCGGAACCTCTTCTCCTTCCCCACCCACATCGACGGCGGCGAGGTCGTGATCGACATGAACGGGTGAGGCCGCCGGGCTACATCCAGGTCGAGCGGGTGTCGTAGTAGACGGGCTTGCGATCGGGAAAGCGCGCCTTGTAGCGCCGGTAGCGGGCGTGGAGCTCGGCGTATCGGCGGTCCGTGATCCCGAGCGGCCGGTGCGGGTAGTCGACGAGCCACTGCTCCACCCGCCACACGTTGCGCCGCGAGAGCCGCCAGTCGTAGCTTCCGAGGTCGCGGAGGTCGGCCACCGCGAAGGCCTCGATGCGTCCGGTCATGTCCACGTAAGTATCGAGGTAGCTCCGGGCGAGCGCGCGCGGAGTCGGGAAGACCGGCGTGCGTCCGTGGAGGCCGGGGTCGCGCGAGCGCGCGACGGAGCCCCACCGGCCGTTCTCTCGGAAGACGAAGATCACGTGGTCGAGCCCGTCCATCGACTCGAAGCTCAGGAGGAGCGGCGGGTAGCCGTGCTGCTCGAGGACCACGGCGGCGGCGAGGGCGGCCTCGAGACAGTGCGCCGTTCCCCGGCGCACGACCTCGCGGAACGATCGGAGCGTCTTCGCGCGCCGCTCGTAGTTGTAGGGCAGCCCATGCAGCCACCGCTGCACGGACCGCGGGGTCGTGTGCGCGCGGATGACCGCGCGTTCCGCGCGCGTGAAGGCCGACGCGTCGGGCGCCGCCAATCCGGGCTAGCGCGCGGGCGGGCCGGCCGGCCGCGGGGGCGCGCCCTTTGCCTGGATGACGTTCATGGCGAGCGCGATCATCGAGCCCACGTCCGAGAGGTTCGAGGGGATCACCAGGCTGTTGCCGGTGCGCGCGAGGTGGCCGAACTGCGTAATGTACTGCTCGGCCACGCGCAGCTGCACGGCCTCGAACCCGCCTTCGGCGCGGATCGCCTCGGCCACGGAGCGGATCCCCTCCGCGGTGGCCCGGGCCACCGCCTGGATGGCCGAGGCCTGCCCTTCGGCCTCGTTGATCTGCTGCTGCTTGCGGGCCTCCGAGGCCTTGATCACCTGCTGCTTCTGGCCCTCCGCGGAGTTGATGGCGGCGTCGCGCTCGCCCTCGCTCTGCAGCACCACCGCGCGCTTCTCGCGCTCGGCGCGCATCTGCTTCTCCATCGCGGCCAGGATGTCCTGGGGCGGCGTGATGTTCTTGATCTCGTAGCGCAGGACCTTCACGCCCCACGCCTCCGAGGCCTTGTCGACCTCCGTCACGACCTGCGTGTTCACGTACGTCCGCTCCTCGAACGTGCGGTCGAGGTCGATCTTGCCGATCTCGCTGCGGAGCGTCGTCTGGGCGAGCTGCGTGATCGCGAAGTTGTAGTTCGAGATCCCGTAGGACGCGCGCTCGGGGTCCATCACCTTCAGGTAGAGGATGCCGTCCACCGCCACCTGCACGTTGTCCTTGGTGATGCAGACCTGCTCGGGTATGTCCATGGCCTGCTCTTTGAGCAGGTGCTTGTAGCGGATCGCGTCCACGAACGGGACGAGGATGTGGAAGCCGGCGTCGAGAACGCCGGAGAAGCGCCCCAGGCGCTCGACCACGAAGGCGTTCTGCTGCGGCACCACCACCGCGGTCTTGGCCACGATCCAGAACACGAACAAGGCCAGGACCAGGAAGACGAAGAGCGCACCCCTCATCGATTCACCTCACTCGGGACGGAGCCACAGCATGAGACCGTCGATCCGCTCCACGCGGCACCGCTGGCCGCGGGAGAGGGCCGCTCCCCCCGCGGTGCGTGCGGCCCAGGAGGTGCCGCGCATCTCCGCCTTCCCCACGGCACCGGGCGCGACGTCCTCGAGTACGATCGCCGTCTCCCCCACGAGGTTGTCCACCTTCCTGCCGTGGGGGGTGAGGTTGAAGCGGCGCATCAGGGGACGGCGGAAGAACAGGATGCCGGCGACGGAGAAGACGGAGAAGAGCAGCCACTCCATCCAGTCGGGACCGGAGGCGCCGAGCGCCGCGAGCACGCCGACGAGGAGGGCGCCGATGCCGAAGAAGACGAAGAAGAAGCCGCCCGGCGTCAGCGTCTCCACCACCAGCAGGCCGAATCCGACCACGACCCAGATCCACCAAGCCATGTCCATCGACCTCGAGCGGCGGGAAGGCTAGCACAAGCGCGTCGGACGTGCGTGTGACGGCCGCCGCATCCGCGCTCCGTGGCTCGCCGGGGGACGAGGAGTGTAAACTGGTCGAGCGTCTCTTCGCGGAGGACCTGGCCGTGGCCACGGGTGCCCTGACGCCTCTCGCCTCCCGCCACATCCTCGTCGTGGACGACGAGTCCTCGATCCTGGAGATGCTCGAAGCGGCGCTCACCGGCGCGGGCGCGCGCGTCACTACCGCCGTCGACGGCGTCACCGCCTACGTGGCCATCGAGAACGACCCTCCGGACCTGATCCTGCTCGACGTCAGGATGCCGGGTATGGACGGCTGGGACCTCCTCGAGCGCCTCGCCGGGAAACCGCGGACCGCGAGCATCCCGGTGGCGCTCGAGACCTGCGTCGAGGACTTCATGAGCTTCGACAAGGCGCGCCGTGAGGGCATCGCCGCGTTCATCTCCAAGCCGTTCAAGGTCGCCGACGTGGTGGAGACCTGCCGCCGCATCCTCTCCGGCAGCCGGCCCCTCCAGGGCACCGCCGTTCCCGAGGACACCTTCCCCTCCGTGCGGGTCCGCAACGTCGACGGAAGCATCGTCTTCGCCTTCCTCCTCGACATGGACGAACGGGGGGCCCAGATCGACACGTCGAGCCCTCTCCCCGTCGGCCAGACGATCCAGCTCGTCCTCATGGATCCCGACCGCGAGCTCGAAGCCGAGGTGCGCTGGGTGAGCAACGTGGCCGGCCGCTACCAGCACGGCCTCGTGCTGCGTCGGCGCGCGCACTCCTGATCGCCCAGCCGCCGAGAATCCTCGTCGTCCACCCTGGCCTTCGCCCGCCGGGTGGGGCGGCCGGCGTGACGGCGTGGATGCTCGAAGCGCTCAAGCAGGACTGCACGGTCACGCTCCTCACGCTCGAGCCGGTGTCGTTCGAGGACGTGAATCGCGGATACGGGACGACGATCGACGCGCGTCAGGTTCGCGTGCTGCAGGCCTGGCGAGGGCTCACGGACGTCCTCGATCGGATCCCCCTCCCGCTCGCCCTCGTGCGCAACCACCTGCTCCACCGCCGGGCGCGCAAAATCGGCGGCGACTACGACCTCGTCCTCAACACCGCGAACGAGGCTTGGCTGGGCCGGCCGAGCATCCAGTACGTCCACTTCCCGTGGGGCTACTGGCCCCGCCCGGACGTCGAGCTGCGCTGGTTCCACCGCATCCCGGGTGTCCTGCCCGCCTATCGAGCCGTGTGCGCCGGGCTCTCCGCCTTCGAGGGCGCGCGCATGCGCGAGAACGTCATGCTCGTGAATTCGGACTGGACGGGTGAGCGCGTGAAGGAGCGGTACGGCGGGGAGACGACGACGCTCTACCCGCCCGTCGAGGGCGGCGGAGAGGTCGCGCCCTGGGACGAGCGTGAGGACACGTTCCTGTGCGTCGGCCGCCTCTCTCCCGAGAAGCGCGTGGAGACGGTCGTGAGCATCGTCGCGCGCGTCCGCGCCCGTCACCCGGCCGTCCGGCTCGTCCTCGTAGGCGCGCCGAGCCGGCTGCACGGCGGGTACTACCGCCGCATCCGGCGCCTCGTCCACGAGCACGGCGAGTGGCTGAGGCTCGTGGAGGACCCCGACCGCGCGTCGCTCCGGAACCTCATGGCGCGCAGCCGCTACGGTCTCCACGGGATGCTGGACGAGCACTTCGGGATGGCAGTGGCGGAGATGGCGCGCGCAGGCTGCGTCGTGTTCGCGCACGACAGCGGAGGCCAGCGCGAGATCCTCGACGATTCGCGGCTGCTCTACGCGTCCGAGGACGACGCGGTGCGGAAGATCGAGGCCGTGCTCGCCGACGGCGCCCTCCAGCGGCAGCTCCGCGAGAATCTCTTCGAGAGGAGCCAGCTCTTCACGGCGGCCCGTTTCATGGAAGCCGTGCGCGAGCTGATCCGCCGTCACGCGTCGGGGGCTAACAACTCCTAGGGCAGGATCACTCTCCGCGCCGTCGCGTTCCATTCCTCCGGAAAACCCCGCCGCGGATGACCGCGGATCTCGCCGCGGAGCCGGCGCAGGGGATCGTTCCCGAGGCCGCCCTGGACGAGAGCGACGAGAGCGCGCGCCAGGTCGCCTTCGTCGTGGAAGAGCCAGCCGCCGCGGCCTTTCTGGACCTGCTCGCGCACCGCGCCGTGGTCGAGCGCGAGGACGGGCAGGCCGCTACCCAGGAGATCCTCGACCTTCATGGCGAGGTCGAGGCCGGAGAACGAGCGGTGGAGCGAGAGCCCCGCGTCGCAGGCGCTCAGGAAGGCGGGATAGACGCCGGGGTCGAGCCAGACCGTTCGCACGTCCACGTGCTTCCAGGTTCTCGCGGCGGCCTCATTCTCGAAGGCGACCCGGCGCGGCCCGCGACCGGTGAGCACGACCACGAGAGCGGGGGATGTCGAGGCGCCTCTGCCGACGTCCAGGGTCCGCTCGGTCGCGTCCAGCGCGCGCAGGAGCAGGTCCGTGTCCTCCTCTTCCGTCCACCCCGTGGGGGCGACGACGACGAGGGGTCGGGATGGTGTGCTCGCGATGCCCACCGCGTGGAGCTGCTGATCGCCGGCCTCTCGCGCGGGCGCGAAGAACGCGGCGGGCCGATCGTAGAAGATCTCTGCCTTCACGCCCCACTGACCAATTGCCTGCCGCATCGCTTCCGAGACGCACAGGTGGGCGTCGGCACGTTTCGCGAGCGCGCGCTCGGCCCTGGCGTGGAGACGAGTTAGCAGGTTCTTCCCGCCGAGCGTCCGCTCGAGGAGAGGAGTGCCCAGGTTGTGCCAGTCGATCACCAGGCGGCTGCGCCGCAGCCGCACGACGGCTGCCGCGACCGCGATCGTGGGCAGCGCGGGCGGGCTCTGCACGAGGACGACGTCCGGCCTCGGTCCCTCGAGAAGGGCGGCGCCGAGCGCGATCGCCTGTCTCGCGAGTTTCGCGAGCGAGTACGCGACGTAGAAGGGCCGGGCGAGCGCCCGCGGATTCGACACCCGGGGCGGCGAGAGCGCGCGCACGCGTACGCGGTCCGCCAGTCCCGGAAAGAGATCGGTCCCTCCATAGCCGGTGACCGTCACGCTCGCGCCCGCGTCCGCGAGAGCCAGTGCGTGGTACTGCATCCGCGGGCTGCGCCCGATCTCTCCGAGGACGACGACGGTGGCGTTCACGGACGCTCCAACGCGGTGCGCATGATACCGTGCGGGTCGCGTGCGCTTCCCTTCCGGCCGGGTGGTGGTGGCCGTCGCCCTCGCGGCCGTCTTCGCGGCGGCGCTCTGGATCCGGGTCGCGCCGCCATGGCCGCTGGTCTTCCGCGACGGTCGCGTCGTCCTCCTCACCAACGATCCCTGGATCCACGCACGTCACGTGGACGAGATCCTTCGGCACTTCCCCGTCCCGAAGCCCTGGGACCCGCTGCGGCTCCATCCTGGGGGTCAGGCCAACGAGGCCCCGCTCTTTCCCCTCACGCTGGCCACGACGGCGTGGATCCTCGGCGGAGGCGCGCCGTCTCCGGACTTCGTGGACCGCGTGCTCGCCTGGGCCCCCGCGGTCCTGGGCGCCCTCGTCGTCCTGCCGGCCTTCGCGCTCGGCCGGCGCCTCTTCGGGGCGCCTACCGGACTCCTCGCCGCGGCGGTCGCGGCCTTCCTCCCCGGGCAGGGCCTGCAGCGCTCGCTCCTCGGCTACACGGACCACCACGTGGCGGAGAGCCTGCTCTCCCTCCTGGTCCTCGCGTCCCTGGCGGCGGCGCTCGCGACGAGCGGCCGTCCTCGGATGCGCTGGAGCGTCGTCGCCGGGCTCTGGCTGGGCGCCTACCTCGCCACCTGGGCGCACGGGATCCTCCTGCCGCTCTTCGTCGTCCTCTGGACGGCCGTGGAGGTCGTCTGGCAGCACAGCCGCACCTCGGAGACCGGCCCCTGGCCGGTCGCGGGTCCTGCGTTAGGCGTGGCCTTTGTCGTCGTGCTGCCCCTCGCCGGCTGGCCGGGGATGCAGCTCACGCTCCCGGCCCTCGGCCTCGGCGCCGCCGCGATCTACGCGATGACCGCGACGTCGCGCGCGCTCGCCGGCCGCGGCCGAGGCCGAACGACGCTGGTCCTCGCCGGAGCGACTGCCGCGCTCGTCCTCGTCCTCCTCCTGTGGCTCCTCGTTCCCTCCTGGGTCGGCGAGCTTCTCGCCCTCGGCCGCCGCTTCGACTCCGCCGCCAGCGGCACGATCGGCGAAGCCAGGCCTCTCCTCTTCCTCTCCGGGCGCTTCTCTCTCCTGCCGGTGTGGAACGAGCTGCGAACGAGCGCGCTCCTCGGCCTCCTGGGGCTCGTGCTGCTCTTCCGGGAGACGGCGCGCGACCACCGGCCGGCGCAGACGCTCCTCCTCGCCTGGGCGCTCGTGTCGTTCGCGCTCACCCTCGGCCAGGTCCGCTTCGGCTACTACCTGGCACCGGCGGTCGCCCTCCTCGCCGCGTTCGCGGTGTCCCGTCTCGTGGGGGGACTCCATCCGGCGTTCGGTGTAGCCGCCGCGGTGTGCCTCGCCGTCTATCCGGTGTTCCCGCCCGCGCTCGCCGCCGCGCGCTCACCGACCCCCGGCCCTTCCCCGGACTGGGTGGAGACGCTCGACTGGCTGCGCCGAGAGACTCCCGATCCCGCGGTCGCGCCCTACGGCGTCCTCGCCTGGTGCGATTACGGATACTGGATCACGCGGCTCGCCGGCCGCGCGCCCTCCTCCAACCCCACGCAGCACGGCGCGACGGAGGTCGCCTCCTTCCTGCTCGAGACCGACGAGCAGGAAGCCCGCCGGAAGCTCGAAGCCCTCGACGCGAGGTACATCGTGCTCGACAGCGACCTCCTGCCTGCACCGCTCCCCACGACGGGACCGGTCTGGATCGGACAGCTCGACACGCTCGCGCGCTGGGCGCGGCGGCCAGCCTCGGACTACTACCAGGTGCTCTTCGAGAAGGACGTCGCGGGGAACCTTCGAGCGAACGTCGCCTATACGCCGGCGTACTACCGGTCGATGCTCGCCCGCCTCGCCGTGTTCGGAGGTCAGGCGGCGGAGCCGCGCGACAGCACCTGGGTGATCGACGTCGAACGAGCGGAGCGCGGAGGCCGGGCGGTGGAGGCCGTGAAGGACGCCAGACGGTTCGCCACCGAGGCCGAAGCGCGCGATTTCCTCGCGGAGGGCGGTCCGGAATCGGCAAGCCGGCGCCTCCTGGGTCGCGATCCGTTCCGGACGTGCGTCCCCATCGCCCCGCTCTCCGGCTATTCCTTGCGACACACCTCTCCCGGAGGCGTGCCGCTCGGTGACGGGCGGCGGCTGCCGTTCGTAGCCGTTTTCGAAGCGGAGCGGACCGTCCGGTACGTGACCGCCGTCACACCGAAGGGCCACAACTCCCCTTTTTTGTAGAGGTTGCGGGGATCGGCACGGTACCATCGACATAGTCGTGCCTTGTCGAGGAGGACCGTGCCCGGACCCTGGCGATATCTTGCGGTGGCCGTGCTGTCCGTGGCGGCCGTCGTGTCGGCGACGGGCGGCTCGACCGCGCAGGTGCGCGCGGCGTCGCGCCGGCCGAGGTTCTTCGCCCAGGATGTCGGCGGGGGCTGCGCCCCGACCCTTCTCTACCAGGACGTCGACGGGCTCTTCGAAGTCGACCCGGCGACCGGCGCCCGCACGCCGCATCCGTGGACGAACCCCACACCGCTCGACCTGAAGCTCTCGGACTACTCGCCCGACGGCACGCTCTACGCGATCGCCAAGGC
>JBKPBQ010000540.1:0-9072 GCA_046726955.1 Acidobacteriota bacterium | reverse complement strand
GACCAGGGCGGACAGCCCGCCGAGCAACTTCAGGAAGAGCCGTCGGCGCTGCATCGCACGTCCTCCTTCGTGCCGGCGAAACGAATGGGAAGCCGCGGCAGCTTCCATCCTCGGAAGGGCGCTGTCAATCGGCGGTGCCCGACCTCTCGGAGGGTTACGATCGGCGTTGGGAGGGCGTCCATGCGAAGGCCAATCCGTCTGGAGCCCCTGATCGTCGCCGTCCTCGCCGCGGCCGTCGCGCGGCCGGGCGCGGGTGCGGAGCCGGCACACGAAGTCCGAGTCCCGGTCGGAAGCGCGAGCCTGTACGCGCGCGAGATCGGCCGAGGCCAGCCGATCGTCGTCCTCCACGGCGGGCCCGACTTCGACCACACGTACCTCCTGCCCGACATGGACCGGCTGGCCGACGCCTACCGGCTCGTCTACTACGACCAGCGCGGACGCGGAAGGTCCGGCGACGGCGTACGCGCGGAGGACTTTCGGGAGTTCCGCAAGGAGCGGCTCGAGAAGCTGGGAGCCGACCTCGATCGGATCAAGGCCGCGGCCGCGACCGACGGCTACAAGGCCGGCGATCCCGACGCGGTCGCCGCGCCATCCTCAAGGCTCGACACGTCGAAGATCGGCTGATGGCCGACACCTGGTCACGCGACGGCTACGACCTCCTGCCGAAGCTGGGGAGCCTGACGATCCCCACGCTCGTGATCTACGGTGACCACGACTTCATCTCGTCCTTCGTGGCCGCGCACATCGCCGAGGCGCTGCCGAAGGCCCGCCTGGTGACCATGAAGGACTGCGGGCACTTCGCCTACCTCGAGTGTCCGGGGCCGGTTCGCAAGGAGATCGACGGTTTCTTCCGCGGGAGCCGTTGACGACTCCGCGCCGGGCGTCACGGCTCGCGGCGGCCCTGCTCCTGGCCGGCGCGTGTTCGCGAGCGCCGGAGCGATCCACTTCCGCCCCGCACGAGACGAGGGGAAGCCCGCCGCCGTCCCCGGTGTCGGCCGCCGAGCACCTCGCGCGGGGCGAGGAGGCACGCGATCGCGAGGACTATGACCTTGCGCGGCTCGAGGCCGAGAAGGCGTGCGAGCTCTTCGAGAGGGACGGCGACTGGGAAGGGTACGTTCGCGCCCGGAATCTCCACGGCGGCGCGATCTCTAGCCAGGGAGACTACGAGGCCGCGCTCGAGGAGCTGAACGCGACGCTGGCCACCGCCCGGGAGAAGCTCGGGCCGGATCACCCCGAGGTGGGGCGCGGCTATCACGAGATCGGAACGGTCTACGTCTCGATGGGACGCTCGAAGGAGGGTCTGGTGCTCCTCGAGAAGGCGCTCGCCATGCGCCGCGCGGCCGGGAGCGGCCGGACGAAGGAGGCCGCGGCCATCCTCGTTCGCATGGGGGCAGCCTACGTGGACCTCGGCGAGGACGAGCGGGGGCTCTCGTTCTTCGACGAAGCCGAGGCCATCTACCGCGCGCTCCCCGGCCAGCCGCAGCTCGAGGATCCGCTGATCGGACGGGGCGCCGCTTTGTGGGGACTCGCGAGATACGACCTGGCGATCGAGGCCCTCGAGCAGGCCGTCCGGATCCTGGAAAGCGCCGAGCGTCGGCGTGGCGCGAGCCTGGCTGCGGCGTACTCCAACCTGGGCAACGTCTACTGGAGCAAGAGCGACTACGACGAGGCCCTCGCCTACTACGAGAAGGCGCTGCCGCTCCAGGTGGCGGCCCTGGGCGATGCGCACGCGAACGTCGGCCTCATCCACTTCAATCTGGCAACTCTTCATCTGATGAAGCGCGACTACGACTCCTGCATCGCCAGCGCCGAGACGGCCTTGAAGATTTTCCTTCCCGCCCTCGGAGAAAGGAGCCCGCTGGCCGTCCAGACCTACAACGCCCTCGGCGCGGCCCTCACCAGGAAGGGCGAGGCGGACAGGGCCATTGGAGTGCTCGAGAAGGCGCTCGCTATCCAGCTCTCGCTCCCCGACGGCGGCGGCCGCGACGCGGCGATCATCCACAGCACGCTCGCCGAAGCCTACCGGGCGAGGCACGACTTCGTACGGGCCGACCGCGGTTGCCGCAAGGCCCTGGCGATCGACTCGAGGATCCACGGCCGGTCCCATCCCGATGTGGCCGAGGACTTCGTGAACCTCGGCGAGCTGTACCTGGAGAAGGGCGAGGCGGCCGAGGCGCTCCGCTTCTTCGACGAGGCCATTGCCGCCAACCATCTCCCGCCGACCCGGCCCGATCCCGATCTCGACCCTCCGCTCGACACCGCGTTTTCCGAGGAGCTCCTCCTGAGCGCTCTCAAGGGAGCGGCCCGGTCCCGCGCCCGGCTGGCGGCGGGAAAGACGGATCGTCGGCAGCCCGAGGCGGCGGCCCGCGTCTACGAGCACGCCGTGCGCCTGATCGACCGCATGCGCGCCGGCTACCGGGCCGAGGGCTCCAAGCTGCGGATTGCCGATACTGCCACCGAGATCTACGACGAGGCCATCGGGACCGAGGTCGAGCTCTATCGCTCCACGAACGACGAGCAGCACCTGGAGAAGGCCTTCCGCTTTGCCGAGAGGAGCAAGGTCGGCATCCTCCGGGATGCGCTGAACGAGGCCGAGGCGCGCTCCTTCGCCGGACTCCCCCGCGAAGTCCTCGACCGCGAGCGGCAGCTCCGGAACGACCTCGCCGCCGCGAGCCAGCGGTTCACAGAGGCGCAGCTCGAGAACGGCGACGACGAAGGCAAGCTCCAGCCCCTCCGCGAGACACAGTTCGCCCTCAAGCGCGAGTACGAGGCGCTGCAGCAACGCCTCGAAAAGGACTATCCCGCCTACTTCGACCTCAAGTACCGGTTCGACACGGCGAGCCCGGCGGACGTCCAGGCGCGCGCTCTCGACGAAGGGACGGTTCTCGTCGAGTACTTCCTGGGCCGGAAAGAGGTCTTCGTCTTCACGATCACGCCGCAGGACCTCGCGGTCGCGAGCGTCTCGCGCCAGCCTTCGCTCGAGGCCGACATCGAGGAGCTGCGCCGCGCGATCGTGGAGCGGAACGAGGCTTCCTACCTGGGTGTCGCGCATCGCCTCTACCGCCAGCTCCTGGCCCCGGTCGCGGACCGGATAAAGGCGCGCGAGCTCGTGGTCGTCCCGGACGGTTTGCTGAGCACGGTTCCTTTCGAGGGCCTCCTGCAGAGCGACGTGGACTCCGCGAAGGCCTCCGGCGACCTGCCCTGGGTCCTGCGAGATCACGCCGTGAGCTACGCGTACTCCGCGACGGTCGCCCTGCAGGGCGTGCGCCGCCGGGACCACGAGCCGCCGGACGACTTCGTGGGCTTCGCTCCCCTCGTCTCGGCCGGAGCCGCGCCCGACGTCGCGCCCCTGCCCGCCTCGCGACGGGAGGTGACCACCGTCCGCGAGCTCTTCGCGAGACGGCGCGGCTTCTTCGGCGACTGGTTCGACTCGCGCTCGCGGACCTACCTCGGACGCGAGGCGACCGAGGGCCGCCTCAAGTCCGCGGATCTCGAGCGCTACCGCTACGTCCACCTCGCGACCCACGGGATCGTGGACGAAGAGCACCCCGGGCGGTCGAAGCTGCTGCTCGCCGCGCAGCCGGGATCCGCGGAGGACGGCGTCCTCTACCTCGGCGAGAGCTACGGCCTCCACCTGAACGCCGACCTCGTCGTCCTCGGAGCCTGCGACACGGCCCGGGGACGCCTCGCCCGGGGCGAAGGCATCATCGGCTTCACCCGCGGCTTCCTCTTTGCCGGCGCGGAAAGCCTGCTCGTCTCCCTCTGGCCGGTGAGCGACGCCGCCTCGTCGGACCTCGTGATCGACTTCTACCGCGAGCTGCTCGGAGGACGGCCGAAGGCGCAGGCACTGCGGCAGGCGAAGCTCCGGACCATGGCCCGCAACCCCGAGTACGCGAAGCCCTACTACTGGTCGTCGCTCGTCCTCGTCGGCGCGCGCCGCTGAGACGAGCGGACGGGCGCTTCCCCCGGCCTCACGCCGCGGAGCCGGTTGCGACGGCGACCGGGACGACCTCGTCGAGCACGTCGCCCGGAGTCGGCGACGCGAGGTAGGCGGCGAGCTCGCGGTCCACGAAGTCGGCGTGCCGGTGCAGGTGATAGAAGTAGAAGCAATCGTGGCCGAAGGCCTCGAGCGCAGTGGGATTGCTGAAGAGCACGCGAAGGAAGGCCTTCCAGAAGAGACGGCGGTAGCCCTGCCCCCGGATGCCGAGGTGGTAGATGATCCGCAGGAAAGTCGCGTGGTGCCGACGCATCAGCGCCGCGAGGGCCCGGTGCGAGATCCCGCGCAGGGCCAGCACCGCGGGCACGATCCTCTCGAAGTACGCCTCCGGAGCAAACACTTCCTTCACGAGCCCGCGGTAGCGCTCGAGGTACTGCCGCCGCGTCATCTCCCCTTTCGGGACGAAGTTGATCCCTTCGAGCGTGGTGATGGCGCTGACGTCGGTGGCGGACAGGAGCCGACCCTCCTTCTCCAGTCGCCGGGTGAGCTGCGTCCCGGGCAGCGCCTGCAAGAGACCGGGGATGGCGACGCCGATGCCCGAGGCCTGGATGAACGCGCGCTGCGACTCGAAGACACCCGCGTCCTCCCCGTCGAAGCCCACGATGAAGCCGGCGGTGACGTGGATGCCGTGCTCGCGGATCCGCTGCAGCTTCGCGAGCGGATCGCCGGGGATGTTCTGGGCCTTCTGCGTCGTGCGGAGGAGCTTGGGATCCGGCGTCTCGATGCCGATGAAGACGCGCCCCAGGCCGGCCCGCGCCATCGCCTCGAGCAGCTCGGGATCGTCGGCGACGTTGATCGACAGCTCCGTGAAGAACCAGAAGGGATGCCCGTTGCGGCGGTTCCAGGCGGCGAGCGCCTCGAGCATCACCTTCGCCTTCTTCTTGTTCCCGATGAAGTTGTCGTCGACGAGGAAGACGTAGCCGCGGAAGCCCCGGCTCTTCAGCGCGTCGAGCTCGGCGAGGAGCTGGGCGGGAGGCTTCGAGCGGGGCACCCGTCCGTAGATCTCGATGATGTCGCAGAACTCGCACTGGAAAGGGCAGCCGCGCGAGAACTGGATGGCCATGACGGCGTAGTCGTCGAAGTTCCGGATCACGTCGAAGCGCGGGAGCTTGACCTGGTCCATGCTCGTCCGGTTCCCGCCCTGGTACGACTTGCCGCGCCGGCCTGCGCGCAGGTCGGCGACGAGCGCGTCCATGATCGACTCCGCCTCGCCGAAGCAGATCCAGTCGGCCTCCGCGCGCATCGCCTCGGGCATGGCGTGAGTGAGCGGGCCTCCCACCGCGAACGGCTTGCCGTGCGCCTTCGCGGTCGCGACGCACCGCGCGTAGTCGCCCCGCTGCGCGAGCATGGCGCTGAAGAAGACGACGTCCGCCCATTCCCAGTCGGCCTCGGACTCCTCGCGGACGTTCCGGTCGACCAGGCGGACCTCGAAGTCGGCGGGCAGGTGGCTGGCCACGGTGAGCAAGCCCAGGGGCGGCATCTCGCCCCGCCGGCGCATGAACAGCTTCACGGCGCGCAGCGAGTTCCAGTACGTCTCCTCGGGGAACCTCGGATAGATCATCAGGACGTTCATGCGTTCCGCCTTTCTTCGTGCCGGCGCCCTCGGGTCCCGATCACCACCGCAGCAGCGTGCCCGCCACGCTGAAGCCCGCTCCCGTACCCAGCAGCAGCACCGTCTGGCCGCGGCGCAGCCGCCCGCTCTCGGCGAGGTGGGCGAGCGCCATCGGGATCGACGCCGCCACGCAGTTGCCGTACTGGCCGACGATGTTGACGAAGCGCTCGGCGGGGAACCCCAGCCGAGGAAGCAGCGCGAGGCCGGGGCCAGAGGCCTGGTGCGGGACCACCCAGTCCACGTCGTCCGGCGTCAGGCCGTGGTCCGCGAGCAGCTCCCGGACGAGGCCGGGGAGCCGCCGGATGGCCATCCTGTAGACGCCGGGCCCGTCCATGGAGAAGAGGTTGTCCTCCAAGCGAGTCCGCGGGTCGTTGGGACGCAGCCTCTGGCCGTAGCCGCGCACCTCGGTCAGCGCCGCCCCCGCGGGCCAGGTGCGCATCCGCCAGCCCACGATCTCGCTCGCTTCGCCCTTCGGCGTCGGCTCCACGACCACCGCCGCGGCGCCGTCGCCGAGCAGCGCCGCGCTCTCGGGCTCCGCCATGTTCCGGCCCTCGCTGCCGTACTCGGCCGAAACGACGAGCACGCGCCGATACGCGCGCGCGGCCACGAGCGCGGCCGCGTTCTGCAGTCCCACCAGGAACGACAGGCACGAGGCGTGGATCGAGAAGCAGGGTATGCCCTCGAGGCCGAGCTCGTGCTGGATGTACACCGAGGTGTCCGGGAGGAGCTGGCGGTTGCCGACGGAGGCGTTGATGATCAGGTCCGGCGCCTCTCCCGACGCCAGCGCCGCCCGCGCCGCCCGCGCCCCGACCACCTCGACGGGCTCACTCGCGATCCGGCGCTCTCGCACGCCCGTTCTGGTGACGATCCACTCCTCGCTCACCCCGATCCGAGGGGCGAGCTCCGCTGCGGTCTCGACCCGAGGCGGCGCGTAGAAGGCCGTCGACGTGATCTTCACGCTCAGCGCTCGAGCCTGGCGCGCGGCGTTGTCGGGCCGCGGCTCGCCGACCTCGAAGCTTTCGGCGCCGCTCTCTTCGCTGCCTCGAACCAGATCGAACATGACTCCCTCCCTGCCTTCTTCCTTCTTCGTCCTCGCTGCGCCCTCTGCCCGCTCTTGCCCGAATAGATGGCGGCCCGTTTCGGTTTCCACAGCGGGCCAACCGCGCGTGTGAGGCTCGTCACGCGGGTCGCCTCCGCCGCGTTGGCCTGTGGAATCGAGCGCGCGGGCGCATCTGTCGGGGTGACGGCGGCGAGATGCGGCGAGGAGCCGTGACGAGGGAGGGAGTCATGACCGCGACACAGAGGCTGTGGCTGAACGGCTTCGCAACGATGAGCGAGGTGCTGGCCAACGACCGCCTGGCGCTCGAGGAGGTGCGGCAGGCGCTGGAGGACGAGGTCGGCATCGACGAGCCCTGGTTCAAACCGTGGAGGGCTGGCCTCGAGGCAGGCATCCGTGCCTGCTTCGGGGACTGACGAAGCCGCGACTGGCCCCAGGCCGGCGGGGCAGATTGCCGGCCGTGTGGAATCCGGGCAGGCGGTGCATCAAGGATTAGAGGGGTGGCCCGACATGACCGACGAGATCCGCCCGTGCCTGTCGCCCCCCGAGGTCCTGGCCTGCCTGGACGGAACGCTCCCCCCCGGCCGTAAGGCCGAGATCGACCAGCACCTGCAGGAATGCCGGCTCTGCGCGGACACGATCGAGGGCGTGGCCGGCCTCGAGTCGCGGGAGGGCTTTCTCAGGAGCGCTGACGCCCTCCTCGGCCGTGTCCGGGCCCGCACGGCGGCCGCCGCGGTCGCCCGCCCCCGTGTCCTGCGCTTCCGTCCCGCCCCACGGTTTCTAGCCCTGGCGGCAACCGTGGTCGCCGGCATGGGTACGGCCATCCTCCTGACGCGGCCGGGACGTGCTGAGGGGCTCTTCCGGCAGAACTTCGAGCCCTACCCCAGCACGCACCCGGTCGTCCGCGGAAGCGGCACGGCCGGCCGCCCGGGAGCGCTGGCGCTCTACGAGCGCGGCGACTACCAGGCCGCCCTCGCGCAGCTCGAGGAGAGCCTCCGGCGGGACCCGAACGATCCCGTGACGCGCTTCTACGCGGGGCAGTGCCGACTCGCGCTCGGTCAGGCGCGAGAAGCGGCTCTCGACCTCGAGCAGGTCGTGCGGCTCGGCCACGAGGACCTCCGCACCCCCGCCGAGTGGTACCTGGCTCTCGCCCACCTGCGCGCTAACGATCGCGCCACGGCGCGCGCCGACCTGGAGCGTGTCGCCTCCTCGCAGGGCTTCTACCGCGAAAAGGCGAGGGCGCTGCTCACGGAGCTCGATCGGCTCGACTAGCGCAACCGACGACAAGTTGTCCCGCGGGCGCTCGCTCCACTAACATCGCGACACCGCGGGCGTATGAGCCCTTGTCCTCCTGCCCTACCCAACCCCACGGACCTCGAGCTCATCGAGCGCTACAAGTCCACGCGCGACCCGGTCCACCTGGGCTCCCTCTTCGAGCGCTACACCCACCTCGCCCTCGGAGTCGGCCTCCGCTACCTCCGCAACCGGGAGGACGCCGAGGACGTCGTGATGGAGGTCTACGAGAGGCTCGTCAAGGCGCTACTCGTTCACGACGTGTCGAACTTCAAGAGCTGGCTCCACTCCGTGGTCGCCAACCAGTGCCGGATGACGATTCGCCGCCGACGGGGGGCGCCCGCGGCAGTCGAGGCCTCCGAGGAGCTGCTCGACACCGTGCTCGCGAGCGCCCGTGCTCCCCGGGAAGACGACGACGAGGACCGGCTGATCCAGGCGCTGCCCGCGGCGCTCGGGCGCCTCGCCGAGGGCCAGAGACGGTGCCTCGAGCTCTTCTACCTGGAAGGGCTGAGCTACGCCGAGGTCGCGAGCCGGACGGGCTACGCGCCGAACGAAGTCAAGAGCCACATCCAGAACGGCAAGCGCAACCTGAGGGGCATCCTGGGCACTGTGGCGTAGCATGTCGGGCATGCCCCCGACCCACTCGATGGTTTCTCCGAGCGACGCGCTGAGGCCCACGAGGATCACGCTGGCGTGCCTCCTTCTCGTCGCGGCGCTCGCGCGCAGTGCCGCCGCCGACAGCGTCCCCGAGTCGTTCTACGACCAGCTCCGCTGGCGATTCCTGGGGCCGCTGCGCGGGGGCTGGGCCCTCTGCGCGACGGGGGTTCCGGGCGCGCCCCACTCCTTCCTCTTCGGCGGCGCCGACGGCGGCGTCTTCCGTACCGAGGACGCGGGCCTCACCTGGCAGCCCATCTTCGAGAACTACGGGAGTGCCGCGGTGGGCGCGCTCGTGGTCGCACCGTCCGAGCCGAACGTGATCTGGGTGGGGACCGGGCAGGTGCAGCAGCGCTGGGACCTCGCGGCGGGAGACGGCGTCTATCGCTCGACCGACGGCGGGAAGACGTTCCGGAACGTCGGCCTGCGCGAGACGCGGCACATCGGCCGGATCTGGGT
>JBKPBQ010000539.1:0-2668 GCA_046726955.1 Acidobacteriota bacterium | reverse complement strand
TCCTGCGCCTCGTCGTGCAGGCCCTTGGCATCGTAGGCGTGGGCCAGGTGCCAATGTGCGTTCCCGTATCCCGGCTCCAGCTCGATCGTCCGGCGGCACTGGTCGATTGCGGCGTCGTACTCCCGGGCCCAGTACAGGATCGCGCAGAGCTTGTGGTTGATGTGGAGGGACAGCGGATCCAGGTCGCGCGCGTGGCGCATGGTGGCCAATGCGGGGTCCATCCGACCCATCGCTGCCTGGTACATGCCGTAACCGTGGTATCCCTCCCCCGAGTTGGGGTCGAGGGTGATGGCGCGCGTGAACTCCCTCTCCGCCGCGGGGAAATCCCAGTCGTAGACGAGGGCGGCCCAGCCGAGCGCGCTGTGGGCGGCGGCCAGACCCGGATCGAGCCGGAGCGCCTCCGCGGCTTCAGCCTTCGCCTTGGGGAAGGCCTCGCGGGGCAAGGCGAGGCCGAAGACCGTGAGCTGGGTGTAGGCCGAGGCCAGCCCCGCGTGGGCCAGCGCGTAGCCGGGATCCCGGTCGATGGCCCGCCTGAAGAGCTCGATTGCCTTGGGCGTGGCCTGCGGGTCGAACTTGTTCCACTGGTAGAGGCCCTCGAGGTAGGCCTCGTGGGCCGCGGCGTCGATCGGGCGGCCGGGAGCGAGCCGGGCCCGATCGTCCGCGGAAAGAGCCAGGGGAATCGAGCCGGCGATGGCCTGAGCGACCGCGGTCTGCACCTGCACGACGTCTTTCAGCTCGCGGTCGTAGGTCTCGGTCCAGAGCTGGACCTGGTCCTGGGCGCGGACGAGCGCGACCGTCACCCGCACCCGATCCCCCGAGCGGCGCACGCTGCCCGAAAGGAGGTACTCGACCCCCATCTCGCGGCCGATCTCGTCCGCGCGCAGCGTCGTCGTCTTGTAGTGCATCGAGGACGTCCGGCCGATCACGGCGAGGCGATCCGGCTTCAGCCGTCCGACCTGGGCGATCATCTCCTCGGTCATCCCGTCGCTGAAGTATTCCTGGGCCGCGTCGCCGCTCAGGTTCTGGAAGGGCAGCACGAGAACCGTGCTCCGCCCGGCCGAGACGCTGCGTGAAGGCCAGAGTCGCACCACCGCGAAGGCCATGAGGAGGGCCAGCACGGGGAAGAGCGCGGCTCGCCATCCCAGCCGCGAGGGGGCGGGCGGCCTCTCCGTCACGCCGGCGCCGCCGGGCAGGGCGCTCACGGGCGCGATGAAGCGGTAGCCACGCTTCGCGAGCGTCTCCACGAAGCGCGGGTTCTCCGCCGAGTCGCCGAGGGCGAGCCGCACCTTCTTGATCGCGGTGTTCAGGCCGTGCTCGAAATCGACGAACACGTCGCCCTTCCAGATCCGCTGCTGGAGCTCCTCGCGGGTCACGACCTCTCCGGGATGCTCGAGGAGGAGGGCCAGGACCTGGAAGGGCTTCTCCTGGAGCGCGATCTTGCGCCCGTCCCGCCGCAGCTCGCCGGAGCGCAGGTCGGTTTCGAAGGCCCCGAAGCGGAGGACCCGCGGCTCCCGGGCCGTCTCCATGGCCCGGAGAGCTTATCACCGGCGGCGACATAGGGTCCGGACGACCCGGCAACCGGCTGTGGCCGATGGCCTTCCGAGAACACACGGAGTCCAGCAAGAAGAGAGCCGCCGTCCATTGAGCGTCTGTCACCGCTCGCCGACCTTCGCCAGCACTGGAGGCGGTGATGCGGCGATTGGCAGGGGTCGGGTGCTTGGTCCTCCTGACGGGGGTGATGCCGGCGAGGGCCGACGACGGGATCGCCGACGTCCCGAGCGCGCCGGTCGTCGTACGACTCTGCGACTACGCGCGGCTGCCTGCCGGCGTCCTGGGCAAGGCGGTCGCCCTGGCGCGCTCCGTGCTGCGCGAGGCGGGAGTGGCGAGCGATTGGGCGGTGAGCGGCGGCGAGGGCTTTTCGCGGGACCGCGACTCTCGTCCAGCCGCCGATCCGGCGGGGAGACTCGAGCTGACGCTCGACCTCTTCGGTCCCCGTCACACGCGGGCGCTTGCGACCTCGGTGGACGTCCTGGGCGTGGCGCTACTGCCGGGCCGGGGCGACAGACAGCCCTACGCGGTCGTCTACGTGGAAAAAGCCGAAGCACTCGGCCGCACGAACGGCGTCCCCCTGGCGGTAGTCCTCGGACACGCGATGGCCCACGAGGTCGGCCACCTGCTGCTCGGCACCCACGATCACTCGGCCATCGGCCTCATGCGCGGGCAATGGTCTTCGACGGAGCTGCAGCGCGCCGCGCAGGGCCAGCTCCGCTTCAGCGAGGACGACTCGGCGCGTCTGCGGAGGGCTGTGGGGGGACGGTTCGTCCTGGGGGTGTGAAGCGGTACGATCCGCAGCACGGAGGGCGCCATGCCACGGCCTCTGCTCGTCTTGCTTGCTTTGATCGCACCCGTTGGCTTCGCGCCCCAAGCGCTGGTACAGACACAGACTCAGTCCCAGTCCGGCGCGGCGGGCGATCCGGCGCCGAGGACGAGGCATCCCGCTTGCCCTTCCGAGCCCCCGCCCCAGGTCGTGGAGATCAGGTCGGCCGCCCCCACGACCGACAAGCCGCATCACGACGCGATGCGGCAGCTGTTCGTCGACAGCGCTAAGCGCGCCAACACCACGATCCTGCTTGGGCCCGACGTGCTTCTCGATTTCTCGGATTCGCCA
>JBKPBQ010000538.1:0-10904 GCA_046726955.1 Acidobacteriota bacterium | reverse complement strand
ATAATACGCTACACGTCAAGAGAGACGTTTCAGAGCTGTATCTATCTAGACGTTCCTTCCGTCGAAAATGTCGGAAATCGCGCATTTAGTGCCGCTCAATGTCGGATTCCCGGCCTCCAATCCTCCTCGTGAAGCCCAGTGCGGGCTGCCGGGCACGAAGCGGAGGTAGCGGCGTGCGTGGGTGTCGAGCGACTAGCCGAACGTCTTGTCGTCCGCGGTGGGGCCGTAGACGGACGGCACCTTCTCGCCGTTGAGGCGCATGTAGACCGTGAGCTGGCCACGGTGGTGCGCGAGGTGCGTGAACGTGTCCGCGATCACGACGTGGCGCGGTGACTCCTGGACGACGTTGCCGCGGACGAGCAGGCGCCACGGCGTCTTCAGGAAGTCGTCGGTCGTTCCGCGGAGCGCGGCCAGGGACTTGGCGACACCTTCGTCGTGCGCCGCCCGGAGCTCCTTGCGCGACATGTCGGAGCGAGGGTTGAACTGCGACCTGCCGGACGTGGGGTAGAGGTCGAGCTCGTCGCGGCTGATCGCCATGTCGACCCAGATCGGCATGCTGGCGACGAGGAACGACAGGTAGCCGAGACCCATCGACTTCTCGTGCGGCTTCCAGTCGCCCTTGCCTTCAGGGGCGTGCTCGAGGACGCGGCGCGAGATCACTGCCTCGCGTTCGAGCTGGCCGGCAAACAGTTCGATGAGTTTCATGCCACCCTCCCTGGAGTCGAAGCCCCCGGCTCTCATCTCTAGAGCCTACGCCTCCTATATGTCAGGCCGCGACATGATTCGGAGAAGGTAGAGTTAGAGGCCCATGCGCATCGCCACCTGGAACGTGAACTCGCTCAAAGCGCGGCTCGACAAGGTCCGCTGGTAGCTCGACCGGGCCCGTCCCGACGTCCTCATGATGCAGGAGACCAAGCTCGCCGACGCGGACGCGCCAGTGACGGCGTTCCGCGACCTCGGCTACGACCTCGCCCACCACGGCGAGGGGCGCTGGAACGGAGTGGCGATCGCCAGCCGCCGCGGGATCGAGAAGGTGCTGACGAACTTCGGCGAGCCGCTCCTGCCCGCCCAGACTCCCGACACGGGGGACGACGAGCCGCTCGCGGAGGCGCGGATGCTCGCGGCGGACTGCGGGGGAGTCCGGGTCGTGACCGTCTACGCTCCCAACGGGCGGGTCCTCGACTCGTCGTTCTACGAGGCCAAGCTCGTCTGGTACGAGCGCCTCGCGCGCTGGCTGGAGGCGAGCGATCTCGAGAGGCCGCTCATCCTCGGCGGCGACTTCAACGTGGCCCCGGAGGACGCGGACGTCTGGGATCCCCAGGCGTGCCACGGCGGGACGCACGTCTCGCCGCGCGAGCGGGAGGCCTTCGCCCGGCTCTGCCGCTTTGGTCTCACCGACGTCTACCGCAAGCACCACCCGGAGACGGGCCGCTACACCTGGTGGGACTACCGCGCGGGAAACTTCCACAAGAACTTCGGTATGCGCATCGACCACCTCCTGGCGACGCGGCCGCTCGCCGGGCGGACGGTGTGGGCGGAGATCGACCGCGAGGCGCGCAAGGGCAAGCCCATCCCCTCCGATCACGCGCCGCTCCTCGTCGACGTGGACGAGCCGGGGCACGCGCTCGACGCGGGCTGGGCGGCGGCCGACGGTCGCATCGCCGCTCGCCGCGCGGGAGCACGCTGATGGCGGCGAGCGCCACTGGCTTTCCCATCGAGCCCCCGATCGAGCCCATGCTCGCCAAGCTCGCCAGCGAGCTGCCCGAGGGCGACGGCTGGCTCTTCGAGCCGAAGTGGGACGGCTTCCGGGCGATCGTCTTCCGCGACGGCGATCGCGTCTACACCCAGAGCCGCGACCTGCGACCGCTCGACCGCTACTTCCCGGAGCTCGAAGCGTACTTCCGCGAGAGCCTGCCCGCGCGCTCGGTCGTGGACGGCGAGATCGTGATCGTGGGCAAGCGCGGGCTCGACTTCGACGCGCTGCAGCTGCGGTTGCACCCCGCGGCCTCGCGGGTCAAGAAGCTGGCCGCCGCGACCCCCGCGGCGTTCGTCGCCTTCGACCTCCTCGCCGAGGACGGCGACGACCTCCGCGGCCGGCCTCAAGCGGAGCGGCGGGAGCGGCTGGAGCGCGCGCTCGGCACGACCGGGGCCGGCGTCTACCTGACGCCCTGCCAGCGCGACCGCGCGATCGCCCACGAGTGGTTCCATCGCTTCGAGGGGGCGGGGCTCGACGGCGTCGTGGCCAAGCACGAGACGACGACGTACCAGCCGGGCAAGCGCGTGATGGTGAAGGTCAAGCACGTGCGCAGCGCGGACTGCGTGGTCGCGGGCTTCCGCTGGCACAAGCACGGGCCGGGAACGCTCGTGGGCTCGCTCCTCCTCGGGCTCTACGACGACGCGGGCACGCTCCACCACGTGGGGGTCACGTCCTCCTTCCAGATGGCGACGCGCCGCACGCTCGCCAGGGAGCTCGAGCCGCTCCGCAAGGACGCGCTCGCCGAGCACCCGTGGCGCCACTGGGCGGAGATGGGCGACGGGACGCAGCGCATGCCCGGCGGGTACAGCCGCTGGAGCGCGGGCAAGGACCTCTCCTGGGAGCCGCTGCGCGTGGAGCGCGTCTGCGAGGTGAAGTACGACCACCTGCAGGGCGACCGCTTCCGCCACGCCGCCGTCTTCCTGCGCTGGCGGGCCGACAAGCGGCCCGCGGACTGCCGCTACGACCAGCTCGAGGTCACGCCGCCCGCCGAGCTCCTGGAGATCTTCGGGACGCTTCGGAAGTGACGCGGTTTTCGGGAACCAGGGGAGTCGACCGCGCGTTTCCGAGGCGGGACGCCGCCCTCTAGGGAGGACCATGCTCAGCGATCTCCGGTTTGCCCTGCGCCAGCTCGTCAAGTCGCCCGGCTACGCGCTCGTCGCCGTAGCGACGCTCGCGCTGGGCATCGGCGCCTGCGCGGTGATGTTCAGCCTGCTGGACGCCGTCCTCCTCCGGCCGCTGCCCTTCCGCGACCCCGAGCGGCTCGTCTGGATCGAGAACAACCTGCGCAAGGACGGCCTCTCCGGCCGCACGACGCGGGCCGACGTGTTCGCGGGATGGCGCGAGAACAGCCGGAGCTTCGAGGCGCTCGGCGCTTACTTCGCCTTCTTCGACTACGAGCGGCTGACGCTCACGGGAGCGGGCGAGCCGGTGCGGCTGCGCGGCGTCGGCGTCTCCGACAACTTCCTCACCGTCCTCGGCGTCCCTGTCCTCCGCGGCCGCAACTTCACCGCCGAGGAGTGCACCGGCACCGGTCCGCGCGCGGTCGTCCTCGGCCACGGGTTCTGGCAGCGGCGCTTCGCCTCCGATCCTTCGGTCGTGGGGCGGAGCCTCGTGCTGAACGGCGCACCGCATACCGTGGTCGGCGTCCTGCCGTCCACGTTCGACTTCGACGCCGTCTTCTCGCCGGGGACGGACGTGGACGTCCTCACCCCGTTCCCCATCAACGACGACACGGCGAAGTGGGGGAACACGCTCTTCGCGGTGGGACGCCTGCGGCCGGGAGTCACGGTCGCCCAGGCGCAGGAGGAGCTGACGGCGGTGAACGAACACCTGAAGGAGACGCTGCGCTGGACCTTCGGGGCCGACGTGACTCCTTTGGGGGAAGCCCTCCGCGGACGCTTCCGGCGCGCGTTCCTCGTCCTCGCGGGTGCTGTCGCCTGCGTGCTCGCCATCGCCTGCGTGAACCTGTCGAACCTGCTCCTCGCCCGCGCCAACGCCCGCCGGCAGGAGTACGCGGTGCGCGCGGCGCTCGGGGCGAGCCGCTACCAGATCGTGCGCCAAGCCATCGCCGAGAGCCTCGTGCTCGCCTTCGCGGGCGCTCTCCTCGGCCTGCCCGCGGCCGTCGCGGCGACGTATGCCCTTGCCCAGCTCCAGACGTTTGGCGTTCCCCTGCTGCAGGACGCGAGGATCGACGGCGTCGCGCTCGGCGTCACCATCGGCCTCGCCGTGCTCGCGGGCCTGCTCTGCGGCGTGCTTCCCGCGCTCGCCCTGTCGCGGGGCGATCGGGCCGCGAGCCTGCACGCGGCCACGCACCAGCGCACGGCCGGCCGCTCGGCCGCCGCGGCGCGGGGCTCGCTCGTCGTGGCAGAGGTGGCGCTCGCTTCCGTGCTTCTCGTCGGGGCCGGGCTCCTCTTCCGGAGCTTCGAGTCGCTCCTCCGCGTGTCGCTGGGCTTCGAGCCGCAGCGGGCGATGGCCTGGCGCGTGGACAGGGGGCAGCCGTTCGCCACGAACGCCGAGGCCACCGCCTACTTCGACGCCGCGGTGCTTAAGGTGGCCGAGATCCCGGGAGTCGAGGCCGTGGCTCTCGGCGACACGCTGCCCCTCGGCCGCAACCGGACGTGGCCGGCGGGAGTCGAAGGCGTCCAGTACGCCCTCGACGAGTTCCCGATGGCCTACCCGCGGGTCGTGGACCACCACTACCTCGAGACGATGCGCATCCCGCTGGTCGCCGGGCGGTACCTGGACGCGCGCGACGACGCCGCGGCCCCGAAGGTCGTGGTCGTCAACGAGACCCTGGCGCGGCGGAACTGGCCGGATGGACAACGCGGTGGCCCCGCGTCGTCTCATCACGCGCCTCCTCGGCTTCTTTTCGGTGCTCGCTCTCACGCTCGCCGCGCTCGGCCTCTACGGCGTCGTTGCCTACTCGGTCGTGCAGCGGCGTCAGGAGATCGGGATCCGGATGGCGATCGGCGCCCAGCGCCGAGAGGTGCTCTCTCTCGTGATGTCGGGAGGGCTGAAGCTCGTGGCGGCGGGGATCGCCGTGGGCCTCCTCGGTGCCCTCGCCCTCACTCGTCTTCTCGCGAGCCTCCTCTACGGCGTCACCGGGCACGACCCGCTCGTCTTCGCGGGCAACGCGGCGCTCCTCCTCGCGGTGGCCGCGCTCGCCTGCGCGCTGCCCGCGCTCCGCGCCTCGCGGCTCGACCCGGTGGAGACGCTGCGCGCGGAGTAGGGCGTCAGGCCGCCTTCAGGCTCGCGATGTCGATGACGAAGCGGTAGCGGACGTCAGACTTGATGGTCCGCTCGTAGGCCTCGTTGATCTTCTGGATCGGGATCATCTCGATGTCCGAGACGATCCTGTGCTTGGCGCAGTAGTCGAGCATCTCCTGCGTCTCCTGCATCCCTCCGATACCGGAGCCGGCGAGGATCTTGTTGCCCCAGACGAGCGACATCGCCCCGATCTTCGCGGGCTCGGTGGGCACGCCGACGATGACCATCGCTCCCCGCGCCCGCAAGAGGCCGAGGTAGTCGTCGAGCTCGTGGGGGGCGGACACGGTATCGATGATGAAGTCGAACTTTCCGGCGAGCTTCTCGAACGTGCTCCGGTCCTTGGTGAGCGCGAATCCCGACGCTCCGAGCTTCCGCGCGTCGGCTTCCTTGGAGGCGGACGTGCTCAGCATCGTGACTTCGGCCCCCATCGACGACGCCAGCTTCACCGCCATGTGGCCGAGGCCGCCGAGCCCCACGACGCCGACGCGGTCGTCCTTCTTGACCTTCCACTGCATGAGCGGCGAGTAGGTCGTAATCCCCGCGCAGAGCAGCGGGGCCGCGCCCGCCGGATCGAGGCCCGCGGGAATCTTCATGACGAAGTGGTCCTTGACCACGATCTGCGTGGAGTAGCCGCCGTAGGTCGGCGTCTTCCGGTCCATCTCCGTTCCGTTGTAGGTGAAGGCGGCCACGTTCTCGCAGAACTGCTCCATTCCGGCGCGGCAGGTCGCGCAGGTCAGGCACGAGTCGACGATGCAGCCGACACCGGCGAGGTCTCCGACCTTGAGCTTCGTGACCTTCGACCCGACCTCCGTGACCCGGCCCACGATCTCGTGGCCGGGCACCATCGGGAACGTCGAGTTGCCCCACTCGCCGCGGGCCTGGTGGATGTCGGAGTGACAGACGCCGCAGTAGAGGATCTCGACGAGGACGTCTTGAGGCCCGGGAGCGCGGCGCTCGAGGCTGAAGGGGGCGAGCGGAGCTCGCGCGGACATCGCCGCGTAGGCGGCGGTCGTCAGCGTGCCTCCCCGGGAACGAGCGGCGGATCCGGACGTAACAGTACTCATCGTCGACTCCGATCGGATTGTTGGGGACGAGCGTGTCCCGAGGTCGTCGCCAAGGGCGTACGACCGGGGACTATCGCATGTTCCGGCCCCGGAGGCGATCGACGTTTTTTGACGAGCAGGACTCCCTGTTAAAGAGGCCAGCCGGTCCGTCGCTCGGTCGGCGGCGGATCCGGCGTGGGCCTCGGCGCGGGCGCGGGCGCGGGATCGGGGTTGGGCCGAGGCGGATCGTAGGGCGGTGGGTAGGGTTCGGGGTTCGGGAAGGGAACGTGGTGATGCCGTCCGCCGCCGCGCGACGAGCCGTCGCTACTCAAACGCATGTGGCGTGGCCGCACCGGCACCCGCCCGCGGTCGGCTGATGGCCTTGAGACGCGCACTCCTCGGAGCAGTACTGGCGGCCGTCGCGCTCGATGCCCTGGGCTGGGCAATGACACCCGGAATGAGAGCAGTTCATGCTGACCTCCTCGCACGGGACACGAGGCCCGTGACGAGGGTCAGAGCAAGAGGCGTGCCTCTAGAGATGGAGCTCGGCGCGCCTCTTGAGGAATCCGAGGATGCTCCCACGAGAGACGACGCCCTCGAGGTGCCCGTCCTCGATGACGGGAAGCTGGTGGACGTTCTCCTCGACCATCGCCTCCAGCGACTCGCGGAGCGGGGTCTCCGCCGACACGGCCTTCAGGCTATCGAGCGGGAGCATGATGCTCTCGACGGTCACGAACGGCCAGCGCTCGCGCCTCATGCTCTTAACCTCCTCGGCGGTGACGAGGCCGGCGGCCCGGCCGTCCTCGAGCACCACGAAGCAGGGGGGGCCGGGGCGGAGGAGGTGCCTCTCCACGAACTCCTGGACGCTCGTGCCGCCGTCCACCGCGGCGCAGTCCCGAGCCATCACGTCGCCCACGCGTACCCCTTGCAGACGCTGCCACGCCCGCGACTGCTCCAGGGTCGCTCCCGCCGCGCTCAGGAGGAACCAGCCGATGAGCGCCATCCAGAGGCCGGCGAGGCCCTCCTGTCCGAAGAACCGCAGCAGGCCGATGAAGATGAAGACCCCGCCCACCCCCTGTCCCACCAGGGCCGCCGCGCGCGTCGCGCGGCCGGGGTCCCGGGTGAGCCACCAGAGGGCGGCGCGCAGCACGCGGCCGCCGTCGAGCGGGAAGCCCGGGATCATGTTGAAGGCGGCGAGCGAGAGGTTGATGTAGCCGAGCCAAACGAGCGTCGCCAGGGGCGGGGTCGAGGGCTCGCTTGCCGGCGACCACCCGAGGGCGAAGGCCAGGGCGAGCGCGAGCGACCCGATCATCGCGCTGACGACGGGACCGGCGAGGGCCATCCAGAACTCCGTGCTCGCGGTCGCCGCGTCCTTCCGGATGCGCGCGACCCCGCCGAGCGCGAAGAGAGTGATCGAGTCGACGGGGAGGTCGTTCCGCCGGGCCACCGTCGCGTGGGAGAGCTCGTGCAGGAGCAGCGTCACGAAGAAGAGCAGGGAGGTCACCACGGAGGAGAGGACCACCACCGCGCGGTCCCAGTCGGGATGGGCGGCCTCGAAGTGGGCGGAGAGCGAGAGTACGAGGAGGAGGGCGAGCGCGAACCAGCTCAGGTGCAGCCGGATCTCGATGCCGTGGATTCGGCCCAGCGTCACGTTCGCATCCACGCGTTCCTCTCCTCCCGCCCCGCGTGTCCTCCTGCAGGCCTTTGCAAGGGCTCTACCAGGGGCCGGAGCGCGCCGCAGGCGCCGTTAGGCGAGTCGACGCGTCGGCCCTTTGTAGAAAGCGGTTTGGAGGAGGGTCAGGCCTTCCGGTGCGCTCGCCGCGGTCTCTCGCCGGGCGGGAAGGCCACGCCGCGCCAGGGGTCGTAGTCGGGGTCGAGCGCCTCCTGCTCCGGCCGAAGGGCCGGGGGCACGTGCTCGAGGTTGACACGCACGCGTGTCCAGGTGGAGGAGCGTCCGCGCATCGAGTCCACGAGGACGTCGGCGGGCTGGAGGTGCGACGCGGCCTCGGGGTGGCGGCCCTTCCAGCGCTCGAGCCCCGCGAGCGCCTCGTCCTTCCTGGCGGCGCGGGCGATCTCGACGAGGGGCTTCGTGGAGACGCGCCGGCCGGACCCGTCCCCCTTCCGCTTCGAGGGCTGGACGCGCGGCGGCTCGCCCGCCTGCTTCGCGTAGTGGGGCGGCCAGGGCGCGTCGCCCAGGCCCTCCGCCTCCTGACGGGCGGAGAGGTCGAGCAGCGCCTCCAGCGAGCACGGGCTCTCGTCGATCGCGGCGTGGCGGTCGCCAATGGCGGCGAACCGCGCTGGCATCGTCCGGAGGGTGAAGTCCTCCGGCCGGCAGTCGAAGAGCTCGTCCCAGGTCACGGGCGCCGAGACCCGGCCGTCGGGCTTGGGACGGACCGAGTAGGCGCTCGCCACCGTGCGGTCCTTCGCGTTCTGGTTGTAGTCGAGGAAGACGCCGTGGCGCTCTTCCTTCCACCACTTGCTCGTGGCCGCGTCGGGCCGGCGGCGCTCGACCTCGCGGGCGAGGGCGAGGGCGGCTCGCCTCACCTCGGTGAACGACCAGCGGCGGTGGATCCGCACGTTGACGTGGATGCCCCGCGATCCCGACGTCTTGGGCCAGCCCACGAGTCGCATCTCGTCGAGCACCTCGCGGACGACGCGCGCGACGCCGACGATCTGCTCCCACTCCACCGCGGGCATGGGATCGAGGTCCACGCGCAGCTCGTCGGGGTGGTCGAGGTCTTCCGCGCGCACGGGGTGCGGGTGCAGCTCCAGGCAGCCCAGGTTCGCCATCCAGGCGAGCGTCGCCGCGTGCCGCGGCACCACCTCCTCCGCGCGGCGGCCGGAGGGGAAGCTCAGCGAGACGACCTCCACCCACTCCGGCCGCTTCTCGGGGGCGCGCTTCTGGTAGAAGAACTCGCCATGGATGCCGTTGGCGTAGCGGACGAGCACGTTCGGCCGTCCTCCCGCCCCCCGGAGCGCTCCTTCCGCCACTGCCAGGTAGTAGCGGACGACCTCGAGCTTCGTGATGCCCGCCTCGGGGAAGTAGACCTTGCTCGGGTTGGTGACCGTGACCTCCCGGCCGCCGACGTCGAGCACGATCCGCTCGCCCGGGCTCGCCATGTCGAGCGTGGCTCCGGTGGCCGCCTAACGCGCGAGGAAGAACGCCACGGCCAGGCAGGCCGCGAGGACCGCGGAGAAGACGACGGGGATGGGAATGATGAAGAGCCAGGACACGACGCCGCCGGCGATCGTCGCGAGCACGAAGGCGGCGATCATCGGCCGCAGCCGCGCGGGCTCCGTCTTCGCGAGGGACGACATTTGCCAGAGCAGGACCGCCTGCAGGAGCATGGAGACCGTGAGCGAGTGGCCGAACCCATCGTAGAAGTCGAGGTAGCTCCGGCTCACTCCCATGACGTCGAACCGCACGTCCCTCATCGCCTTGAGCACGTCCGTCTCGCCCATCGGCGACCAGTGCTTCCTTCCTCCCATCCCATGGCCCGCCGCAAAGAGCAGAGAGATGACCGAGGAGATTCGGAGCCAGAGCGCGGTCGTCATATCGAGGTCCCTCCTTCGAGGTTTGGGGGCACGCCCGCCCGGCAGATCCGCCCGGTGCCTTCGATCCGGTAGGAGCCGATCGCCGCCGGCACGAATACCGACCGGCCCCTCCCCACGGAGAAGGCGCGGCCTTCGGCGGTGAGCACGGCGTCGCCGTCGAGTCCCAGCAGCAGCTCGACGCCGCGTCCGGGCGGCGAAGCGTGGGCGGCGCCGGGTGAGACGCGTACGAAGCCGAGCTCGAACTCGCGCGCCGGCGTCCGGTAGACGCTCTCGGTCGCGCTTCGGGGTCGGGGCCGGAGCCGCTCGGGAGGGCCCGAGCGGAAGCTCGCCACCGCGAGGAGCTCGCCCACGTCCACGTGCTTCGGGGTGAGCCCGCCGCGGAGCACGTTGTCGGAGTTGGCCATGACCTCGACCGCGGTGCCTTCGAGGTAGGCGTGGAGCTCGCCCGCCGGAAGGTAGAGACCCTCCTCGGGCGCGAGCTCGACGAGGTTGAGGAGGAGCGGCCCCAGGACCCCGACGTCGCCCGGGTACTTCTCGGCGAGGGGCACGACCCAGGCGTAGGCAGGATCGTCGGTGCGGCGCGCCGCCGCCGCGGCCCCGGAGCCGGCCACGCGCGCCCGGGCCTCGCCATCGAGCGAGAGGAGGTGTGAGAAGAGCGCGCGCAGCCCCTCGTCGCCTTCCGAGCGCGAGAGTGCTTCGAGCGGGGCTTCGAGGTCCGCGAGGCCGAGGGGAACCACGAGGCGAAGGATCTCGTCCTTCCTTCGGAAGCCAAGGAGGCCGACGAAGCGCGAGAGGGCGACCACGAGCTCCGGCTTGTGGTGGGGGTCGCGGTAGCTGCGCGCGAAGGCGTCCCGGGGAATGCCCAGGCGCTCCTCGCGCTCGAAGCCCACGCGGGCCTGCACCGCGTCGGGATGGCACTGGATGGACAGGGGCTCCGCGGCCGCGATCACCTTCAGGAGGAACGGCAGCTCGCCCGCGAACGCGCGCGCCACGGCAGGCCCGAGCATGGCGTCGGGCGCGCCGCGGATGAGATCGGCGAGCGTGCCGGGGCCGTCTTCCCCCTGGACGAGCGACGGCGCCATGGGGTGACTGCCGATCCAGAGCTCGGCTTCCGGCCGCCCGCTCGTATTGGGGCGGCCGAGGAGGGCGGCGATGGCGTCTCGCGATCCCCAGGCGTAGTTCTGGACGGGATTGTCGAGAGGCAGCACACTCACCGCCATGTTCAGGGGACTATAAGCGGAATCGGCGAAGGAGGACGAGTCATGTCCGCGGATGCCCATCGC
>JBKPBQ010000537.1:0-10802 GCA_046726955.1 Acidobacteriota bacterium | reverse complement strand
TTGCAGGTCGTCGGCAGCGTCAGATGTGTATAAGAGACAGCGAAGGATGTTAGCCCGGAAGCAGCGCCCATCCCCCCGAATCACGACCAGCCGAGCCTACGACGTGACGGAGGCCGGAGGGTTCCTGATGATCGGCCGGGGCGGGTCCGAAGAGAGGCCTCCCACCCGGATCGAGGTGGTCGTCAATCGGTTCCAGGAAGTCCGGCCGCGCTTCGCCGGGCCGCTGGAGCCTCCATCCGACCGATAGCCTTTTCCTTGTCCTGACGAGGACCGCCTGGCGGTTAACGATGAAGCCTGCACGTGATCGTCCGCGGTCGCGTCTCGGGGTTGACGTGGAAAGATGGCCGTGCCGCCTACGGCGCCAGGGCAGGCACACGAACATCGTCGCCGGTAACGAGATCTAGCTCGGACCGGCCGCCCGTAACCTCTTTGCCAGCGCTTGCAGGAGCTTCCATCCAATGGCCCCATTCCTCTCGATCAGGGGGCGGAACTCCCAGAACGTGATTCCGTAACAAACGAGGTCGGTGGCTGCGGTCACCGTCGCGGAGCGGGGACCGCCATCGATCAGGGCTGTCTCCCCGAAGTAGTCACCCGGGCCGAGGGTGGTGAGCTGGACGCCTTTGCAGGAAACCGTGGCCTCTCCGGATTCGATCAGGAAGAAGGCCGCGCCTCCGGAGCCTTCCATGATGACAGTCTCGCCCTTGGAGAAGGGCCGGACCTTGAGCAGGCGTGCGATCTGCTCGGCTTGCCGGCGATCCATGTCTGCGAACAGCTGAACGCGCTGGAGTGCGGCGACGGGGTCGCGTGGAGGCGGGCCGGGCGGTGGTGCATCGCTGCGGGCTTTGCCGGTGGTGATGGCGCGACATTGGAGGAGGTAGAGGGTGCCATCCTGGAACGCCCATTCGATGTCGCGCCGCGGGCCGTAAACCTTCTCGCACTGGAGGGCAAGGTCGCCCAGGGCCGCGAGCTGCGCCTCGTCGAGGCAGAGTTGGTTGACCTGCTCGGGTGGCACCTGCTGCTCGAACGTGCCCCCGTTCGGGAGGGAGCGAATGGCAATTTTCTTCCGGCCGGCCCTGCGCTCGAGCACCTGGCCGGAGCGGTCGAGGCGGAAGTTGTCCGGGACGACGAGACCAGCGACCACGGCCTCACCGAGACCCCAGCTCGCTTCGATCATGCGCTCATCGGCGCCGGTGACCGGATTCTCGGTGAACATGACACCGGCGGCGATGGGGTTGAGGAGCGTCTGAACCACGACACCGACGCTGGGCCGGGTGAACAGGCCGACACGCTGACGGTAGGTGATCGCCGAATCCGAATTCGCCGACCACCAGACGTCGCGCACGGCGCCGGGGACGTCGGCGGCCGAATGCACGTTGAGCAGGGTGAGATGCTGTCCGGCGAAGCTCGCCGCCGCGCCGTCCTCGTCGACGGCGGACGAACGGACGGCAAACGGCGGCGAGAGCGGAGCGATGGCCTTTGCCACCTTCTCGATGGCGGTGTTGTCGCCCGAGGCGACGGCCTCCACCAATTCTCCCGACAACGCCACGCCGGGCGGCACCGGCAAACCCTGGCGCGCGGCGTCCCCGAGTCCCACGGCCTTGGATCCGAACTCCGATCTCTCGCTCGCCTTCTTGAAGGGAACGGCTTTCTTCACTGTTGCACCGTCACCCGAGCACGGTCACTGCGCCGGAGTCGCCGTCGACGCGAACCCTCATGCCGTCCGCGATGCGTTCGGTGGCCTCGCGCGTGCCGACGACGCCCGGGATTCCGTATTCACGCGAGACGATCGCGGCATGGGAAAGGAGCCCGCCGTTGTCGGTGACGATCCCGCCCAGGAGGGGAAGGAGAATGTTGAAGGCCTCGGTGGTCGACTCGGTAACGAGCACGTCGCCTTTGACGATTCGGCCGAACTCGGACGGGCCGGAGACGCGGCGCGCGGGCCCTTCGTAGACACCCTTGCTCGCCGCGAGACCGTGAAGGACTTTCTCCTCGTGCTGGGCCTGGGAGCTACCGAAGATTTCGCCCAAGGAAACGAAGGTGGCGCGCATGACGCGGGCAGTAGCCGGGGGCAGCGCCCCGAGGTCGGGCGGGGGCGGTTCGGGCGGACCGAGGACGGGCGGAGCGTTCTTGGCGGTATAACCGGCGCGGTACTCGGCGCGTCTCGCGAGCTCGTCGGCGGACGGGCCGGCGCCGGTCACCAGCGCGCACATCTCGTCGAGGCCCGCGTCGAGCATGTGCTCGGGCGCGGCGATGCGGCCGCGGCTCGCGACGCGTCGGCCTGCGGCCAGCGCGGCGCGGCGCATGATGCCCGAGGCCCAGATGTCGCTGTAGACGCCCCGCTCGTCGCGCAGGCGGTAGGTGAGCCGTGCTTCGCCGAGCAGCTGGTCGAATTCGGCCTGATGCGCCGCCGGGACTTTGGCCCGGATTTCGGCAATACGCGCAGCGTTGTCAATCGCTGGCTTGCCTTCTCCGGAAACGGCGATGCGGATGGCCCTGAGGAGTGAGTCGGGCAATTCGAGCGCTGTGGGCTCGGCGATGTCGAAGCCGTCGATGAGGCGGTTGCCAACCAGGTCGAGATAGCCGGAGATCGCGGCACCCGTTTCGCCTCCGAGGGAACGCAGCCTGGCGAGCAGTTGTGCGGGCTCGCCGGCGGAAGCCAGGATCTCGCGGGCGTTGGCGTCCTGGGCGAATGCCCGCTTCAAGCGCTCCATCTCGTCGGAGCCGCCGGCGGAAACTTCCGCTGAGCCGCGCATCAAGCTCAGCAACTCGGACGGCGGCAGGCCCGTCCAGTCGCCGACGTGCGCGAGGAAGTCCCCGGTCGGGATCACGGCGCTCGCGGTGAAGCGCATGTGCTGGGCGATCATGGCTGAATGGTGGTCGCGACAGCGTTTCAGGTAGGCGACCAGGTCCGCGTCGGAGAGGGCGTCCGGATTCACCGCCTGCAGCTCGCGATGCGTCGCGAGGGAGGAGGGTTTGCGATTTTCGTCCCAATCGCGAAGCTGCTCGCGCCACAGCTTCTTCGCGAAAACCTCTTCGGCGCGCGCAAAGCGCTGCGGGAGCTCGGCCTCCGGCGCCGGAAGCACCTGACGGTAGCCGAAGCCGTTCACGTAGGCCATCTGCAGGCCGTCGATGAGCAGCCCGTAGAAGCGGGCGAAGTCGTTCGTACCCTTCTTGAAGGCCGGGGGATGCATGTCCTGCCAATAGCGGGTCAGCGGGCGTGGGAAATGCACGGGGTCTTGCACCCACGGGCCTGGCCCTGGCGGGTCGAAATGAAGGTCGGTCGCGCCGGCTGAATGAGTCATGACGATGCTCCTTGTCTATCGCCCGTGGGCGATTCTCGGCAGGTGACGGTTGTTCCGGCTGCGGCGGTTTCGAGCCGTGTCCCGAGGTAGGGGCATCCGAAACGGAGGCTATGCCCTACGGCGGCAGTGGTCAAATCCGAGGCAATCCGAGGCAAGACCCCGCCCCGGTTTCGTGGACGCAGCGGAATTCCTGCCGCGGCCTAGCGGCGCTTCCTCGATGACCGGGTCGCGCGCTTCGCTCGTCGCGCGGGCGGCTTGTATTCCGCGAGCTCGATGGCGAACAGCTCCGACAAGCCCTGCGAGGCGAGCACCCGTCCGCTCGCCGGCGCCTTGCGCGAGAAAGGGAGGTCCTTGCCCGCGCGGCCGATGAGCTCCGCGTGGTCCACGCGCCGCAGGACGAACAGGAGCTCCGGCCGCAGGTCGAGCCGCGCGCCGATGCCATAGAGCACGGCCGCCACGTGCTTGCACATCGAGGCCCAGTCCGGGCAGCTGCACCCGAACCGGATCTCCGCTGGCGACGGGAAGAGGCCCGTCTTCTCCGCGCAGATCCGCGCCATCACTCCCTGCGAGAGCCGTCCTTGCAGCAGCTCGACCAGCGAGTCGATGCCGCCGGCGCAGTCGTCGCAGAGCGCGGCCCACCGCTTCTTCGGGAGGACGGAGACGCTGACCCGTACGGTGTAGAGCTCCGACCCCGCGACGCGCGCGTTCACCTCTCCCGCCGCGATCTGCAGATCGACGACCGAGCCGTTCCGGACGTAGGTCCGCCCGCGCGGGAGGCGGTTCGCGTAGTCGCTGTACCGCTCGAGGTTTCGGCACCAGCTCTCGCCCCAGAACGTCTTCGCGATCGCGCGTCCCTCGATGACCACGGGTGCTATGTCGTGGCCCTGCTTGCGGAGCCGCTCCATCGCGCGTCTCGCACGCAGCTGGCGCAGGCCGATGGGGACGTATGGCCGGAACCCGTCGAAGCCCATCAGGCCTCCGCCGCCGCGGCGCGCACGTCCAGTGCCACGAGGCGGAGCAGCTCCTCGTCCGACATCTCCGTGAGCAGCTGCTCCCCGCCGCCTTCGAGCAGGTCGCGCGAGAGCTTCTGCTTCGACTCGATGAGCTGGTCGATCTTCTCCTCGACGGTCCCCCGGCAGACGAACTTGTGCACGAGCACGTTCTTCACCTGGCCGATCCGGAAGGCCCGGTCGGTCGCCTGGTCCTCGACCGCCGGGTTCCACCACCGGTCGAAGTGGACGACGTGGGAGGCCGCGGTGAGGTTGAGGCCGAAGCCGCCGGCTTTGAGGGAGAGGACGAAGAAAGGCACCGTCTCGTCTTCCTGGAAGCGCGCCACGAGGTCCTGGCGGTGCTTGACCGCGGTCTCGCCGTGCAGCACGAGGCCCTTCCTCCCGAAGACTCCGGCGAGGTGGGCGGCGAGGGGATCGGTCGCCTGTCGGAACTGCGTGAAGACGAGCACCTTCTCCTGGCGGGCGGCGATCACCTCGGCGATCTCGCGCAGGCGCGCGAGCTTTCCGCTGTCCGCCTCCGCCCAGCTAGAGTCGCCGAGCCACTGCGAGGGATGGTTGCAGATCTGCTTGAAGCGCATGAGGAAGGCAAGGACCAGCCCCTTGCGCTCGATGCCCTCGCTGCCGGCGATCCGCGCCGCAAGCTCCGTCACTGCTTCCTGGTACAGCGCCGCCTGCTTTCGGCTCAAGGCGCAGAACGCCTTCATCTCCGTCTTGTCGGGAAGGTCGGCGATGACCGACCGGTCCGTCTTCAGCCGGCGAAGGATGTAGGGCCGCACCAGCTCGCGGAGCGGCTCGTACGGATGGTGCGGCCGCTGCGCGAGGCGTTTCGTGAACGCGGTGAACTCCTTCGCGGAGCCGAGCAGGCCCGGGTTCACGAAGTCGAAGAGCGACCAGAGGTCGGAGAGGCGGTTCTCGACGGGCGTGCCCGTGAGCACGATCCGGGCCCGCGCCTGCAGCTTCTTCGCCGCGCGCGTCTGCTGCGCGGCCGGGTTCTTGATCGCCTGCGCCTCGTCGAGCACGGCGAGGTCGAAGCGCATCGACTGCAGCCAGGGCAGCCTCCGCAGCGAGCCGTAGCTCGTGACCACGAGGTCGACGGTCGCAAGCTGCTCCGGGCCAAGCGCTGTCAGCTCCGCCGCTGGCATCGCGGAAGGATGGGCCACGAGCACGTTCAGCCGTGGAGCGAAGCGCGCGGCCTCGGCCGCCCAGTTCGCGAGCAGCGAAGCCGGGGCGACGAGCAGGCTCGGCCCGCGAGTGCCGCGCTTTCGGCGCAACACGAGAAGAAGAGCCAGGACCTGAATCGTCTTCCCGAGGCCCATGTCGTCGGCGAGGCACGCGCCAAGGCCGAGCTGCGAAACCAGGTAGAGCCACCGCGCGCCCACGTCCTGGTAGGGCCGGAGCGTCGCCTGCAGTCCCTCGCCGGGATCGACGCGCGCGAGACCCTCGGGGCTGCGCAGTCCGCGGAGCGTCTCCGCCAGCCACGGCCCCGCGAGGACGCGCGACCAGTCCTGGTCGACGCGGCCGTCGTCTCCCGCGGCGACGTCGGCTCCGGCGACGAGGCGCATCGCCTCCGCGAAGCTCAGTCCCTCGCCGGCGGCCGCGCGTTCGATCTTCCGGAACTCCTCGAGCATCGTGCCGAGCTTCTCGCGATCGACGGTCACCCACCGGCCGCGCACGAGAGCGAGGCCGTCGGTCCCGGCGAGCAGCCGCTCGACCTCGGCCTCGCTCAGGCGCTCGCCGTCGAGCGTCACCTCCATGCGGAAGTCGAGGAGCGCTTCGGTCCCGAGGCCGGACGCCGGCTTGGCGCCGACGGTGGCGGTCACCTGCGGACGCGGTGGCCGCTTGCCTCGCCACGCCCCGGGCACCCGCAGCACGACGCCGGCGGCCTCGAGCTGCGGCATGTCCGTCAGGAGCTGGAACGCCTCGGCCGGCGTCCAGCGCAGCGGGTGGAAGATCTCGCCCTCGTCCACCATGTGTTTCAGCCAGGGGACGGTGCGCGCGGCCCGCTGGACGGGCAGCAGCAGCGACAGCAGGCGTTCGCGCCGCGACTCCCCCGCGTATTCGCGCAGCGCCTGGCCGAGCGGCAGGTGCTGGGCCTTGCCGTGGGCGGATAGGCGCGACGTGTACGTCGCCAGGAACGCGAAGGGCGCCTCGTCGTCGCCGCGGTTCTCGGCGAGGTTGAAGTGGACGCGTCCCACGAGGTTCCAGGCCGGGCTCCAGCGCTTCAGCAGCTCCTGCGTCCCGAGACCGGACTCCAGGCGCTCCTCGCGGAACGCGAACGCCATCTCTTCCCAGAACGACGCGAGGGCTTCGGGCGTGACGTATTCGGCGCCGGTCATCGGCGGCGCCTCCGCGGCCATCGACGCGAGCTCCTCGGTGGGCGCTGCGGGCACGCCCCCGCGCACGGGACGGTCGGCGTCCTCGGGCGTCGTGCACAGCGCGGTAACGAAGAGCGCGCCGAGGTCGCGCCAATAGGAGAACACCGCGGGCAGCGGCGTGCCGACTTCGCCCGCGCCGAGCTGCAGCAGGCCGTGACCGCTGCCCCGCTCGAAGGCCTTCAGCAGCCGCGCGCGGACCTCCGGCGGAAGCGCCCCGGCGTCGTCGGCCGCCGCCAGGCGCAGCCGTCCCTGGGGAGTGAAGACCGGGACGAGGCCGGCCGTTCCGACGGTCGTGGGCGGCGTCGCGGTCTGCGCAGGCTCGAAAACGCCGCGCGGGCGGGGGGACATTCCCAGATCATCGCCCGGGGTCGCGGGCGGTTCAAAGAGCAGTGGGGAAAACCGCGCACGCCGGTCCCGTCGGCCCCGTGACGGGCGGTTCGGAGATCCCTTCGGCGCTGCCGCGCCGGGCTCAAAGTCGCAGAAGTTTGCCTCTTCTCACACAAGCCGGCATGCGACTTGCTCCTCTGAATGGAAGCGTGGACGGCTTTTCCTTCTCCACGCGGTCCCGACGAGTGGGACCGAAGCACGGAGGCTCGCATGAAGACCGGTCACTGGATGATCACCGCGATCGCTGTCCTGCTCATGCCCGCCGGCGCCGCCCGGCCCGCGACTGCCGCTCCCGAGCGTGTCGAGAGGCACAGTACCGTCGCGCTCTCGTTCCGGGACGGCGACAGCACCCGCCTCGACATCATCGGCGTGACGCCACGATCGGGGCGGATCGGCACGGCCGAGGTCAAGCGACACGAGGGCCGCACCCGCATCAAGCTCGAGATCGACAAGTCGCTGAAGAACCCGCAGTCGCTCGGTTCGGCCTACACGGCGTACGTTCTCTGGGCCGTGGCTCCCGAGGGCCGCGCCGAGAACCTGGCCGAGCTGCCGGTGTCACGCGACTTCGACCTGGACGCCACGACCTCCCTCGACACGTTCGGCCTCATCGTTACGGCCGAGCCCTACGTGGCCGTGTCCCGGCCGGGCCCGCTCCTCGTCGCGCAGAGCGGGGTCCGCGAGGACACCAGGGCCGCGGTGCGGGCGGCCACCGTGGAGTACGTCGTCACGCCGGAACCGGCCCGCGCGCCCTCCCACTCGGACCTCAAGACGCCTCTCCTCCTCCTCGGCGCCCGGCGCTCCGTCGAGATTGCGAAGGTCGCCGGAGCGCCCGAGTACGCCCCGTCGGAGCTGCGGGAAGCCGAGGGCAAGCTCATGGCACTCGAGCAGATCTCGCGGGACAAGAAGAAGCTCTCCACGGACGCCGAGGGCATCGCTCGGGATGTGATGCGCGTGGCCGATCACGCGCGCGTCGTGGCCCTCGACCGCGCGGACGAGGCCGCGCAGGCGGCGGAGCGGCGCGCGGCGCAGTCGGCGATCGGCCGGGCCAAGGCCGACGCCGATCGTGCGCAGGCCGAGGCTGACGAGGCCCGGGCAAGCGCCGACCGCGAGCGCCAGCAGACCCTCGACGCGCGTCGCGACCTGACGCGCGCCGAGCAGGAAGCCGCGGAGGCCCGGACGAAGCTGCAGGCAGCCCAGACCGAGGCCGAGCGCGCGCAGGCCAACGAGGCCCTCGCCCGGGCGGAAACGGATCGGGCGCGGGCCGAAGCCCAGCAGGCGCAGCAGGACAAGCAGCAGATGGAGGAGCGCCTGTATCGCTCGCTTTCCGAGATCCTGGAGACGCGGCGGGAAGCTCGCGGGCTGATCGTGAACCTCTCGGACGTTCTCTTCGACTTCGACCGCGCCTCACTAACTCCAGGTGCCCGTGAGAAGCTCAGCCGTCTCGTGGGCATCCTGCAGGCCTACCCGGGACCCTACGACATCGAGGTCGAGGGACACACCGACTCGATCGGGTCCCACGGCTACAACCAGCGCCTTTCCGAGGACCGGGCCCGGAGCGTCGCGTCGTACCTGCGAGAGGCTGGCGTCCCCGGCGCACGGATCGTCAGCGTCCAGGGCTTCGCGGAAACGCAGCCCGTCGCCTCGAACGACACGGCGGCCGGGCGCCAGAGGAACCGTCGGGTGGAGCTGGTGATCGGCGGCCTGCGGGGCTGAAGGCCAGGCAGTAGAGACTGCAAAGGCACGCCGTTGCCCCGCTCAATAGGCAAACAAGCTCTTCCAATCCGGGCTTGCACCGGTAGAGATTTCGGCCTCGCTGAAGAAATGCCCGACGCGCTTGGGATCGGCGACCACCACGCCGCCCCCGGGCGCGGAGCCGAAGCGCCCGGCCGCGCCGAAGAAGCCCGGGAAGCGACCCACGGATCCGTCGGAAGAGAAGCTGTAGGACTTGAGGTCGCGGAACTTCTCCGTTCCGTCTTTCGACACGCGCCACCGGTACTTCGAGCCGAGGGCGGCAGGACTGCCCTGTATGTCCACGTCGAGGCGCAGGATGTCGTCGACGTTGTTGTTGTCGAGATCGGCGAAGAACAACCCCTTCACCGCATCGCCGTGATGCGGATTGAGCCTGCGCCAGGGCAGCCTGGCGCTTTCGGAGATCGCCCAGCGCCCGCCCACGACGCCGAGCACATCGGTCACACCGTCGCCGGTGAAGTCTGCGAACCGCAGCTCGCTCATGGGTTTCGACGAAGAGCCGATCACTTCCCAATTGGGTGTGCTGAGCGGGGTGATCGACCATTCGCCATCCGCGCCGCGGCGGAAGGCATGCGTCGTCCGCCGCGTGACACCTGGCCGGTGATCGCGGATGTTCGGGTCGAATCGCCCAAAGGCAACATCCTTCACCGAGGCGCCGAACGCGCCGATCGGCTGCCAGCGTTCCGTGCCGCCGCTCGAGATCACCCATTGGCCGAAGCTGTCGGCGATCACGTCACAGCGCAGGTCGTCGTCGAAGTACCCCAGGCGGATGTTGCGGGGATCGTCTTTTTGCGGCCCCAGATAGGACCATGGAAACTCGCCGCCGCTCGAGAACCAGAAACCGGCGCGGGTGGCAAGGAAGAGATCGTCGATGGCGTCGCCGTCGAAATCGCAGACGCCGTAGCGGCCGTAGGAATCGAAGTCAATGACGTTGCCGGAGCCGATGTAGACGTGCTGGCCCGTTTGGAGGGCGATGGCATCGTCGCCCCAATCATCCTCGAGCCCATCATGCGGAAATACGTTGCCGCTGATGTATGCGCCGATGTGGGGCATGCCCCTGATCTTGATGGCGTTGTCATTGCGGTACTGCACGGCATTGTCGGTGAACCACGTCTGCACCGAGGCTTGACCGCAGCTGTAGGCAATGCAATCGGTGCCATGGATGTCCAGGATATGCGTCCATTTGTTGAGAAAGCGGCCGTGATAGCCGCCGCCCTTGAGCACGAGATTGCTGATCGCCTCATAGCCACCGGCGTCGCCGGAAGCGGCGATGGCATGGCGATTGTGGTCGAACAGGTTGTTTCTGATTTCCGTCCAGGCCCCATGGTGGACGTCGACGCCATAGCCTGCGGCATGCTGAGTGAAGGGATTCCAGTCGCCGTCGTTCTCCTCGGATGATTCATGCTGGTTGTGGTGAATGTAGTTGTCGAAGATTCTCACCTGCGAAGGCCTGCCGATGCGGTCGCCCGGCCGGTTCGCCGGGCTCTCCTGTCCCGGTCCATGCCCGCCGCCATCCTCGACGCGGATCCCGGCGCCCCCCCATCCAAACACCTCCATGTTGGAGATTTCGACATCGAGGCAGCGGAAGACGTGGATGCCGAACTGATCGACAGTCTGCTGGCCGAGGCTCGGCCCTTCGACGCGGAAGCCCGACAGCCTGACATTGTCGGCCGGCACGGCGTCGGCATCGCAGCGAATGGCGAGAAACCAGACGGCGACCTTCCGGCTGTGCCTGCCGAAGCGCAGCAGAGGCCCTTGCGAATGGGGCGTGCGGGCGGAAGGCAGGGCTATGGGGTCGACGCCGTAGCCGGGCTGGAGCTCGGGCAGGTCGAGCACGTCGCCCGGACCGAGCTGGCCGGAGTATGCGACATGCGCGCGCGACGTCCGGAGTGTCACCGGATCGAGCCCGCCTGCGGGAAACGATGCCACGCTCATCACCGTCACGCAGGGCGCGAAGGACACGGGCACGAGGGTTGGCG
>JBKPBQ010000536.1:0-9676 GCA_046726955.1 Acidobacteriota bacterium | reverse complement strand
CCCTGAAGCCTCGCGACGCCACCCGTCGCCGTTCTCAAGCCGACGCGGGGGCCGGCGGACCACCTCTCGTCTGGAGGAGCGGATAGCCCTCGGCCCGTGCGACGTAGGTGGCCACGGTCAGGTCGCCCACGACGTTCAGCGTCGTGCGGCACATGTCGAGGATCCGGTCGACGCCGAGGATGATCGCGATGAGGCCGGGGTTCACGCCCACCGTCGCGAGCACGAGGATGATGAACGGGATGGACCCCGAGGGGACGCCCGCGGTGCCGATCCCTCCGAGGATGGCCAGGTAGACGACCATCAGCTGCTGGCCCAGGCTCAGGTCCACTCCCGCGAGCTGGGCGAGGAAGAGCACCGTCACCCCCTCGTAGAGCGCGGTGCCGTTCTGGTTCGCGGTCGCTCCCACCGTGAGCACGAAGCTGTTGATCTCGCGGGGCACGCCCAGGTTCTCCTCCGACACGCGCAGCGCGGTGGGGAGCGTCGCGTTCGAGGAGGACGTCGAGAAGGCGGTGAGCATCACCGTCTTCACGCGCCGGAAGAAGTCGAGGGGCGAGATACCCGAGAGCAGCCGGACGGACAGCGAGTAGACGCCGAACATGTGGATGGCGAGCCCGAGGAGCACGGTGACCACGAACCAGGAGAGCGCGGCGAGGAGCTCGAGGCCGAAGCGGGCGACGTTGTTGAAGAGGAGCGCGGCCACGGCGAAGGGGGCCGCCTGCATCACGATGTCCACGACCTTGGCCGACACCGCGTAGACGGCCTCCAGCACCTTCACGAGCGGATCCCCCACGGCGGGCGGGATGAGCGTCAAGGCGACGCCGACGACCAGCGCGAAGAACATCAGCTGGAGCATCTGCGGCGTCTCGCTCGCCCCCACCGCGTAGACGGGGTGCGCGGGAAGGATCGTCTTCACCACCTGCATGAGCGGCGACTCGGGCTCGGCGCGCCGCTCCGCCTGCGTCGCCTGGACGCGCTTCTCCGCCTCCGCGCCGTAGCGGGCTTTGAGCTTCTCGGCCGTCTCCGCGCCCAGCCGCCGCCCGGGCTGGATGGTGTTGGCGAGGGTGAGGCCGATCACGACCGAGATCCCGCTGACCACGAGGCAGTACGCGAAGGAGCGCAGGCCCACCCTGCCCAGCCGGCGCACGTCGCCGATCGCGGCCACGCCCACGATCAGCGACGAGCCGATGAGCGGGATCACGATCATGAGGAGGGCGCGCAGGAAGAGCGTCCCGATCGGCTCGGTGAGGTGGTAGATCACCCAGCGCACGCCGGGGTGCTCTCCCCCGAGCGCCGCGTTCACGACGAGGCCGACGACGACGCCGAGGCCGAGACCCACGAGGATGCGCGTGTGCAGCGGCCAGCCCCGAGGCTGGTCCGGCGTCGTGTCCTTGAGGTCGGTCGTCAGCTCCCGCTCGAAGGCGCTCTCGTCGGACTTCGCGCCATCGCGGGGAGGATCGGGCTTGGCCAGGATTCCTCCACTCCGTTGGACGGCGGAGTCTACCCCGGATCGCCGGCCGCGCCGAGCCAGAAACCGCTTTACAGGACGGGGCGGCCGCGCTAGTCTCCTATCGATATCGATAGGAGACGCGTGGCCGCGGAGAAGCTGGACCTGCTGATCCTCAAGACGCTCGCCCTCGCCGCCCACCACGGCTACGGCATCGCCCGCCGCATCGAGCAGGCCTCGGGCGGCGTCTTCAAGGTGACGCTCGGCTCGCTCTACCCCGCCCTCCAGCGGCTCGAGCGCGAGGGGCTGATCGACGCGGAGTGGAAGGCGTCCGACAACAACCGGCGCGCACGCTACTACCGGATCACCCCCGCGGGACGACGCCGGCTCGCCGCGGAGGAGAAGGAGTGGGCGCGCGTCTCCGCGGCGGTGACGCGGATCCTGAAGGCCACGTGATGGAGAGCGACCGATGCTGAAGCCTCTGCGACGCCGATGGGACGAGCTCGTACACGGGGAGCGCCTGGACCGGGAGGCCCGTGAGGAGCTCCGGCAGCACCTCGAGCAGGCGGCGGCGGAGAAGATCGAGGCCGGCGCCGCGCCGGCGGCGGCGTGGCGCGAGGCGCGCCTCGAGCTCGGAGACCTCGAAGAAGCGCGCGAGCAGCTCCGCGAGGGCCGCACCGGCTACTGGCTGGACCAGGCGGTCAAGGACCTCGGCTACACGCTGCGCCTCCTGCGCAAGCGGCCGGGCTTCGCCGCGGTGTGCGTGGTGACGATCGCCCTCGGCATCGGCGCCAGCACGGCTCTATTCGCCGTCGTCGACGCCGTGCTGTTGAAGCCACTCCCCCTGCCCGATCCTTCGGCCCTCGTGTCCGTCTACGACACGAACCTGGCGAAGGGGCTGGACAGGACCGGCGTCACGACCGGAAACCTCGCGGACTGGCGCCGGCACGCCGGCAAGCTCCGCGGGCTCGCCGGCCACTACACGATGGGCCGGACGCTGACCGTCGACCTCGAGTCCGAGGTGGTGCTGGCCGCGCAGGTCACGGAGGACTTCTTCCCGCTGCTCGGTGTGGGGGCGGCGGTGGGACACACGTTCACCCCCGAGGAGACCGCGGCCGGCCTCTTCAACTCCGCCGCCGCGCCGTTGAGCGCCGATCCCGTTCTCGTGCTCAGCCACGGCCTGTGGCAGCGGCGCTTCGGCGGCGATCCCGACGTCGTCGGCCGCACGGTTCTCCTGGAGCGAAGGTCGTTCCGAATCGTGGGCGTGATGCCCGCCGGATTCGCCATGCCCGCGCCCGACGTGCAGGTGTTCCTGCCCTGGGGGCTCGAGGGCGACGAGCCGCGCGACCAGCACTACGTCTCCGCGGTGGCCCGGCTCGCCCCCGGCGTATCCCTGGCGCAAGCCGAGGAGGAGCTGCGCGCCATCGCGCGCACGCTCGAGAGCGAGCACCCCCTGACGAACGAGGGCTGGAGCGTCGACCTGGTGTCGCTCCGCGACGACGTGGTCGGCGACTCGGGCCGCACGCTCGTCCTGCTCCTCGCCGCGGTCGCGCTCGTGCTGCTCGTGGCCTGCGCGAACGTCGCTCTCCTCTCCCTCGCGCGTGGCCTCGAGCGCGAGCACGAGGCCTCGGTGCGGCTCGCCCTCGGCGCGTCGCGCCGGCGGCTGCTCCGGCAGTTCCTGCTGGAGCCGGTCGTCCTCGCGGGCCTCGGCGGGATCCTGGGCGCTTCCCTGGCCGTGGCCGGTCTCGCCCTCCTCAAGCGGTCGGACGCGGGACTCCCGCGGCTCCACGAGCTGGCGCTCGATCCGCGCGCCCTCGCGTTCGCGATCGCGGCCACCGCCGCCGCCGCCCTCATCTCCGGCCTGCCCTCCGCGTGGCGGCGCGCGCGGACCGAGCCCGCCCCGGATCTCATGGGGACGCCGGCGCGGGTGGCGGGAAGCAGACGTCGCCATGCCCTGCGCGACGCGCTCGTCGTCGCGGAGGTGGCGATGGCGGTCGTCCTCCTCGCAGGGGCGGGCCTGCTCGTGCGCAGCTATCGCGCGATCCAGGCCGTCGATCCCGGCTTCGACGCGCAGAGCGTGCTCGTGGCCCCGATCTTCCTGGACATGGAGAGCTACGGGAAGGGGGGCAAGAGCCGGACGTACTACGCGACGCTCGTCGATCGCCTGGAAGCGCTGCCCGGCGTCGTCTCCGCTGGAGGTGCCACGGCGCTGCCCGCGAGCCCGCTGGGCCCCGACTTCGAGCGTCCGGTCTGGGCCGAGGACAACGCCGGCGACGAGCGCACGCGGCGGCCGGCCTGGGTGCGGATGGTGACGCCGCACTACTTCCGGACGCTCGGCATGAAGGTCGTGGCGGGGCGCGGCTTCGACGATCGGGACGGCCCCGACGGGGCCCGCGCCGTGATCCTGAGCGAGGGTCTCGCGCGGAGGCTCTGGCCGCAGGGCGACGCGGTGGGCCGGCGGGTCGTCCTCGACTACTCGACGTCCGGAACCTATCAGTACGACGTCGTGGGCGTCGTGAACGACGTGCGCTTCTCCGGCCCGCGCACCGAGCCCCGCCAGGAGATCTACCTCGCGCACGCGCAACGGCCGTACCTCGTCATGAACGTCGCCGTCCGGGCCACGGGCGATCCCCGCTACCTGGCTCCCGCCGTACGGGACGTGCTCCACGAGCTCGATCCGCGCAAGCCCGCCCAGGGGCTGCACTCGCTGGCGGACCTCCTCGGCGCGACCTACGCCCGCGACCGGCACGCCATGCTCGTGCTGTCCGTCTTCGCCGCGGTGGCCGTGCTCTTGTCGCTCCTCGGCGTCCACGGGATCCTCTCCCACCGCGTGCGGGAGAGGACGCGGGAGATCGGCATCCGGATGGCGGTGGGCGCGGACAGCGCGCACCTGCTGCGCTGGGTGGCGGGCCAGGGACTGCGGCTCATTCTCGCCGGCGTCCTCCTGGGGACGGCGATCGCGGTCGCTTCCGCCCGGGTTCTCTCCGGGCTCCTCTTCGGGGTGACGCCCTCCGATCCGGTCGTGGTCCTCGCCGTCGTCGCCCTGCCGCTCGTCGGGCTCGCGGTGTCGCTGCACCCCGCCTGGCGGGCGACACGGATCGACGCCGCGGAGGTGCTGCGGGCGGGCTGAGCCCGTGATCGGCCCCGGCTGAGGCGTTGCGCCTGGCCCTTTCGCTGGACTAACCTCGATCGCGGGCACGCTCCACGCGGCGCCGCTGCGGGGTCCTGGGCCTGCTCTCCATGACTTGCCTGTGCCCGCCCTCCTGCAGATAAACGCCACCGACCTCCGTCACCTGCTCGTGGTGGACGCGTTCCACCTGGCGCTCGGCGTCGTCCTCGTGATCGCCGGTCTCATCACGCTCGTTCTCTGGGGAGCGGCCAGGGCTCACGCGGCCCCACTCGTCTGGCTGGGCGTCTTCGCGGTCCTCTACGGCGTGCGTCTCCTTCTCCGCACTGCGACCTTCCGCGTCGGCCTCGAGCTCGCTCCCGCCGGAAGCGACTTCTTTGCGGCCGCCTTGACCTATGCGATACCGCTTCCCCTTGTCCTCTTCGCGAGCGCGACGTTCCCCGCTCGCCAGCGCGTCCTGCGCTGGGTCGCCCTCGGCGTTGCCCTCTTCGCCGTCCTCGCCATGGCTTCCGACGCGGTGCTGCACCGGCCCGACTCGGCGCGCGTGCCCAACAACCTCATCGCGGTCGGCTTCTTCCTCGCTCTCCTGGCGAGGCTCTTCCGCCCCTGGCTCCCGCCGTCGCGCGAGCTGCGCACGCTCCGGATCGGGACACTCGCGGTCTCCGTGGCGGCAGTGGCCGACAACCTGCGCGGCATGGGCGTCGTGTCCTACCCGGGCCCCGAGCTCGAGCCCCTCGGCTTCGCGGTCGCGATCACCTGCCTGGGCATGCTCGCGACCTGGCGCGTCGTGGGCGACGCGCGCCGCCTCGTCGCCCTCGACCGGGAGCTCGACATTGCGCGGCGGATCCAGTCCTCGATCCTGCCGAGCGAGATGCCGCGCGTTCCCCGTCTGACCGTGGCGGCACGCTATCGGCCGATGACCGCAGTGGCCGGCGACTTCTACGACTTCCTGGAGACGGACCGCGGCGGGCTGGGCGTGCTCGTCGCGGACGTGTCCGGACACGGGGTCCCGGCCGCGCTCATCGCCTCCATGGTGAAGGTGGCGCTGGCCGCGCAGCAGGCCCGGGTCGACCGTCCCGCGGCCGTCCTCCGGGGCCTGAACGAGGTGCTCTGTGGACGCCTGGGCGGACAGTACGTGACGGCCGCGTACCTCTTCGTGGACGCGGCGGCGGGCCGCATGCGGTACTCGGCCGCCGGTCATCCGCCCCTGCTGCACGCGTCGCGCGGCCGCCCGCAGGTCGCGGAGATCGAGCGGAACGGGCTCGTGCTGGGCTTCCTCGCCGCCGCGGACTACGACGAGCTGGAGCAGCCGCTCGAAGCGGGAGACCGCCTGCTCCTCTACACCGACGGCCTCGTCGAGGCCGCGAACGCAGCGGACGAGCTCTTCGGGCTGGAGCGCGTCAAGACCGCGGTGGCTTCGAGCCTTCCCCTCCCGCCGGCCGGAGCGGCCGACGCTCTCCTGCGCGACGTGGACGCGTGGTCGGGCCGCCCCGCCAACGACGACCTCACGCTCGTCCTGCTCGACCTCACATGACGAGCCCGCCGCGGACGGCGTCGGCGATCCTCCGCACGTACGTCACGCTGACGCTCCTCTCGACCTTCGCCTCGTCCTTCATCTGGGGGATCAACACCCTCTTCCTGCTCGACGCCGGGCTCAGCGTCGGGGCGGCGTTCGAGGCCAACGCCTTCTTCAACGCCGGCGAGGTCCTGTTCGAGGTGCCGACGGGGGTGGTCGCGGACACGGTGGGACGCAGAGCCTCGTACCTCCTCGGCTCCGCGACCCTGTTCGCCTCGACGCTGCTCTATCTCTGGCTGTGGCACGTGCACGGCCCGCTCTGGGCCTGGGCGCTGGTCTCGATGCTGCTCGGTCTCGGCTTCAGCTTCTACTCCGGAGCCACCGAGGCGTGGCTGGTCGACGGCCTGCAGGCCACCGGATACGAAGGCACGCTCGACTCGGCCTTCGCGAGGGGCCAGATCGCCGGGGGAGTGGCCATGCTGACCGGCACCTTAGCCGGCGGGGTGATCGCGCAAGCCACGAACCTCGGCGTGCCCTACGTCCTGCGCGCCCTCATGCTCGTGCTGACGTTCGCGGTCGCATTCGCCTCCATGCACGACCTCGGGTTCGCCGCCCGAAAGGGCGTGTCGTTCGTCGCGGAGATGCGCGCGATCCTCCGGTCGACCCTCGACAACGGCTTCCGCAATCGCCCCGTCCGGTGGCTCATGCTCGGAGCTCCCTTCGCCGGCGGCGTCGGCATGTACGCTTTCTACGCCATGCAGCCGTATCTCCTCGAGCTCTACGGACGGAAGGACTCCTATTCGACGGCTGGCCTCGCCGCCGCGATCGTCGCGGGCACGCAGATCATCGGAGGCTACCTCGTCCGCTACGTCGGCAAGGCGTGCCTGCGGCGTACGTCGTTCCTGCTCTTCGGCACGGTCGCGAGCGTCACCGCCCTCGCCGCGATCGGCCTCGTGTCGCGCTTCGCCTTCGCCCTCGCCCTCTTCGCGATCTGGGCCGTCGTTTTCGCTGCGGTCAGTCCCGTGCGGCAGGCCTTCATCAACGGCCTGATCCCGTCCGAGCAGCGAGCCACCGTGCTCTCCTCGGACAACCTCCTATCCTCGGCGGGCGGTGTCGTCTTCCAGCCGATGCTGGGCAAGGTCGCCGACGCCTCGGGCTATCCCGTCGCCTACCTCGTCAGCGCCGTCATCGAGCTTCTGGCCCTGCCGTTCGTCCTGCTCGCCCGGCGCGAGCGCGCGCCTTCGGATCGGATCGCGGAGGGAACGCGCGGTGACCGCTGCACCGAGTAGCAGGGTGCCGCGCGCGAGCGCGTGGCCTCCGCGCGTAGGATGTAGCGAGCCGCGGTCGGCGACCGGTTCAAGCGGCTGAACTCCGTTACCCACAGCTCCCGAGGTGACTCGCGATGCCGATCCACGACAGACGAGTCGTGATGGCGGTTGCGGTCGTTCTTCTGCTCTCGTCCGCCGCGCGCCCGGCGACGCCGGCGACGCTCTCCATCCCTGCCGACTCACCGCGCTGGGAGCTCGAAGGCCAGGCGGCAGCGGCCGACTACCAGGGCCGCAAGTGCCTGCGCCTCGACGGCGGCGCGGCGGTCGTGAAGGACCTGGAGATGCGCGACGGCGTCGTCGACGTGGACGTCTCGGCGCCGGCCACGCGGGGATTCTTCGGCATCCAGTTCCGGATCACCGACGACGGCGCGAACGCCGAGTGGGTGTACCTGCGGCCGCACAAGTCCGGGCTGGCCGACGCGCTGCAGTACACGCCCGTCCTCCGCACCGGGCTCAACTGGCAGATCTACAACGGACAGGGATTCACCGCCGCCGTCGACATCCCGAAGGAGGCCTGGTTCCACCTCCGGCTCCAGGTCGCAGGAGCGCAGGCGACGCTCTACGTGACGGACATGAACGAGCCCGCGCTGGTGATCGACGATTTGAAGAGCGGCGCCCAGAAGGGGCAGATCGCGCTGGCGGTGCTGACCGGCGCGACCTACTTCTCGAACTTCGAGGTGCGGACGACGCCCGACGCCACCTGGGAGCGGCACTTGCCGCCCATGCCTCCGGGCACGGTGACGAGATGGCGCCTGTCGCCGGCGTACGACGCGCTCGAACGTCGTCTGGAGCGTCCGCTCTCGCCCGCGGAGAGCGAGGCGATGCCCTGGCAGGAGGTGGAGGCGGAGCCCCCGGGCTTCGTGGTCGTCTATCGCTATCGGGAGGCCCCCCACCCGAGGGTCTCGTTCGCCAACGATTTCTCGAAGCGCCTGGAGCCCCAGCCCGGGATGCAGGTCGTCTATGCGCGAACCCGGATCGAGTCGGACCGCGACCAGGTGAAGAAGCTCCTCATCGGCTACAGCGACGACGTCAGCGTCTTCTTGAACGGAAAGATCCTCTTCCGCGGCCGCAGCGCCCAGAACTTCCGGGACCCGGGGTTCCTGGGCATCGTCAACCCGGAGAACGACGCGGTCTTCCTCCCGTTGAAGAAGGGCGCGAACGAGCTCGTCCTGGCGCTGAGCGAGCTGGGCGGCGGATGGGGGTTCGTCTGCCGGCTGGAGGAGCCGGAAGACTGACCGCCCCTCGGGCGAGCCGCCGAGTAGATTCTTCAATGTCCTTCCGCGGTTTCTGCCTCCATTTGTCAAACGCCGGCGGGCGCTCGGACCGCGGCGTGGCACGCAACTTGCGGAATCTCTTTCTGCCCGGCTCGACGACTGGGCCGGATCACGGAGAGAGGAGTATGCAGAACCCCAACGTCGTAGTGATCCTGGTGATCGCGGTCGTCGCCGTCCTCGTGGCGGCCTGGGCCTACTCGCGGGCGCAGCGCCGGCGGGCGCTCGTCCGGAAGTACGGCCCCGAGTACGACCGGATCGTTCGAGACAAAGGGGGCGACCCTCGCCGCGCCGAGAAGGAGCTCGAAGAGCGAGAGAAGCGCGTCAGCAGCTTCCACCTGCGCGACCTGACGGAGTCGCAGCGGAGCCACCACCTGGCCGAGTGGAAGCGGATCCAGGCCGGCTTCGTGGACGAGCCGGTCCGAGCCGCCCGGCAGGCCCACGACCTGCTCATGACGGTGATGCGCGACCGCGGGTACCCGGACGCCGACCTCGCGCAGCGCCAGCGCGACCTCTCGGTCCACTATCCCGCCCTCATCGAGCCCTACCGCGAGGCCTGCGAGATCGGGGGGCGGCAGACGAGGCCGGGCGCCGAGAGCACCGAGGACCTGAGGCGCGCCACGATCGTGTACCGGTCGCTGATCACGGCGCTTCTGAACGGCCAGCCGACGTCGCACGACGTCACGAGGGACAGACAAGAGGTTGCGTCATGACGAATCGGATCCATACGGAAACGGTCGAGGATACGAAGGACGCCGAGTTGATCATTCCCCCGCCGCCGACCGAGGACATCAGCAGCAAGACCGTCCCCGCCAGGCCCGCGCCGCCGGTGCCGGTGGAAGGACGGACGGGCGTCGAGCTCCTCCTCCCGGCGGAGAGGCGCGATCAGCTCAAGGCCGCGTGGATGGAGGCGCAGAGCGCCTTTCTCGACGAGCCCGCCGACTCCGTTCGCCGGGCGGACGCGCTGGTGAAGGACGTCCTGAAGTCGGT
>JBKPBQ010000535.1:0-11336 GCA_046726955.1 Acidobacteriota bacterium | reverse complement strand
CGCCGGAGGAGGTCGCGGGCCTGCTGGGCGAGGCGAACGCAGCGCCCGCGTGCGTCGGCCTCGTCCTGTGGATGCACACGTTCTCGCCGGCGAGGATGTGGATCGCCGGGCTCTCGGCGCTCCAGAAGCCCTTCGCCCATCTCCACACGCAGTTCAACCGCGACCTGCCGTGGGGAACGATCGACATGGATTTCATGAACCTCAACCAGGCCGCCCACGGCGACCGCGAGTTCGGGTTCATCTGCAGCCGACTCCGCCTGGAGCGCAAGGTGGTCGTCGGCCACTGGGAGGACGAGGAGGTCCACACCCGCCTCGACGTCTGGATGCGCGCGGCGTGCGCGTGGGCGGACAGCCGGAAGCTGAAGCTCGCTCGCTTCGGCGACAACATGCGCGAGGTCGCGGTCACCGAAGGCGACAAGGTCGCCGCGCAAAGGCAGTTCGGGTGGGCGGTAAACGGCTACGGTGTCGGAGACCTCGTCGCGAGCATCGCGAAGGCGGCGGACGCCGACGTGGACCGGCTGGTGGGCGAGTACTCCGAGCTCTACGAGGTCAAGGTCTCGAAGGACCAGATGACGGCGGTGCGGGGACAGGCCCGAATCGAGCTCGGTCTCCGGAGCTTCCTCGAAGCGGGCGGTCTCTCCGCTTTCACCGATACGTTCGAGGACCTGCACGGCCTCGAGCAGCTACCGGGCCTCGCCGCGCAGCGCCTCATGGCCGAAGGCTACGGCTTCGGCGCGGAAGGCGACTGGAAGACGGCGTGCGTCGTGCGCGCGCTGAAGGTGATGGCGACGGGCCTTCCCGCCGGAACGTCGTTCATGGAGGACTACACGTATCACCTCGATCCCAGGGGCGCGAAGGTCCTGGGGGCGCACATGCTCGAGGTCTGCCCGACGATCGCTCGCGGCAAGCCCACGCTGGAAGTCCATCCGCTGAGCATCGGCGGGAAGGCGGATCCCGCCCGCCTCGTCTTCACGGCCGCTCCCGGTCCCGCGGTGGTCGCGGCCGTAATCGACCTCGGCAACCGTTTCCGCCTCGTCGCGAACGTGGTGGACGTCGTCGAGCCCGACGCGCCGCTCCCGAAGCTGCCGGTGGCGCGAGCGCTCTGGGTTCCCCGTCCCGACCTCAAGACGTCGGCGGCCGCCTGGATCCACGCCGGCAGCTCGCACCACACCGCGCTCAGCCTCGCCATCGGCCCCGAGCACCTTCGCGACTTCGCGGACATGGCCGGCGTCGAGTTCGTGCTCATCGACGAGACGACGCGCGTGGCTGACATCCGCAACGAGATGCGCTGGAACGAGGCCTACTACGGCATCGCGAAGGGGATCCAGGGGTAGGTCCGGTCGCCTCGAGCCCACGCCGACGAGCGGGCGGCGGCTACATCCCGAACCTTGACCGTCACGCCAGACGGGGCGTAGTGTCCATTGAAGGCCGGGTCGCCAGCGGGAGGTTCCTCAAACTGCTGCCCCCGGACGCGGCTCCGTACGGCTCTGGGATGTGCCGAGCGGTCGCTGCCTGTTGGTTCTCCGGGCTCACCCCCCCGGCGTGCATGCCCTGACGGTGAGGCCGATCGATACTGTTTCCTTTCGGGGGACCGTGCCACCGCGACGTCGATCGCACCTCGCAGGACGGGACGCTGCGCCCAGGGGACGTCGGGTCCGGCCGCCGTTGGAGATGGAGGTGCAGAATGATGATGAGACCGGGTCCGTCGATTCCTCTGGTGGTACTGGCCCTTGCGCTCTGCTCCGTGAGCGAGGCCGTCGCAGACCCACCCCCACCGCTCCCCTGTTCAGGGAGTTGCTGGCAGCCCGCGCTGGACAGCCGGTGGCAATACCAGTTGCAGAACCTCGCCGCATACGAGTCCACGGGCGGAATCAACCTGGGCGTCTGCGCCGTTCCATTCACCGGTGGGCCATGTGTGCGGCCGGTCGTCTTCGACATCGACCTCTATGATCTCGACGGCGTCACGCCGAACTTGCGGGCTACCAATGCCATCCATGCACGGGGAGGCCGTGCCCTCTGCTACGTGAGTGCCGGCAGCTGGGAGAACTGGCGTCCGGACGCCGCGGCCTTTCCCGAATCAGTGAAGGGCCGGAAGAACGGCTGGCCGGGAGAAAGGTGGCTGGACATCCGGCAGCTATCGATCCTGCTTCCGATCATGGAGGCGAGGGTCCAGAAGTGCCGGCAGGCCCGCTTCGATGGAGTCGAATGGGACAACGTCGACGGTTACTCGAACCGGACCGGCCTCCCCCTCACCTATGCGGACCAGCTCGCCTACAACGCGTCATTGGCGAACCTGGCGCACAAATACGGCCTTTCGGTTGCGCTGAAGAACGACGTGGAACAGCTTGCCGACCTTGCCCCCTACTTCGACTACGCGGTGAACGAGCAGTGCCAGCAGTACAACGAATGCGGGGGCTACACGACGCATTTCATCAACGACGGCAAGGCGGTGTGGCAGGTCGAATACAAGCTGTCGCTCGGCAAGTTCTGCCCGCAAGCGAACTCGGCAGACAGAAACGCGATCTATAAGAGCTTCGACCTGTTCGATACGCCCTACACGCCGTGTCGCTGAGGATGAGAGCGCGGGCTCAGGCTGGAGAGCGGGTCAGTCGGTGAGGCAGGGTTCGGCACGGCCACGCACGACATGCTGGCAGCGCGAGCCGCCCGCATCCCGTTCGGAGGGTCCTCGAAGGTCGCGAAGGTGAGATTCACGGTGCCCATCCTGGTGATCATCCTCGGATACACGTGGGTGCTCGCTCCGGTCACCCCTCGCGTGACGGCGCATCTGGCCACGCTGGCCGTGCTCGCGCTCGCGGTCGGGAAGGCGTTCCGGACGGGGGAGTGGGGGCTCAGGCGCTCGGCCTTGTGGCCGGCTGTGCAAAGGGCGACGGCGCTGACGCTGCCGGCGCTCATCGCCATCGGCCTCGTGGGCCTTGCGGCCGATACCTGGCAGCACCGGGATAGCCGGTGGCAGAACCTGGCGTTCTTCGCCGTTTGGGCCGGTGGGCAGCAGTTCGCCCTGCAGACCGTCCTGCTGAGGGAGTGCCAGACCGTCGTCTCGCGGCGGGCCGGCATCGTGCTGGCCGCGGCGATCTTCGCGGTGCTGCACTTGCCGAACCCCTTTCTGGCTCCGCTCACGCTGCTCGCCGCGCTCGCATGGTGCTGGATCTACGACCGGCATCCGAACTGGCTACCGCTGGCGCTCTCACATGCTTTCCTGACGGTGGCGATCCTCTACTGCCTGGACCCGCGGCTGACCGGCCATCTGCGCGTGGGGCGGTCCTACCTGATGCTCGACTGACGCGCCGGGCCGTCCGATCCTCCGAGCCACTCGACCAGACGTCTGGCAAACCGACCGCGCTCGGCGGTCGGGGGATAGTCATCCTCGTTGCACGCGGCACCGAATCGATCTCGGTTGTATCGGACGATCTTGCCGAGCGCGGCGATCAGCCGATCGGGGTCGATCCCGGCCCGCCGAAGCGTGACGATGGCGAGACCGTCGCAGATGAGCTCCAGCGTCCGCAGGAGTGTCGTGACGAGTTCAGGAGACGCCCTAGGATCCCGGCCGGAAGGTCGCCAGACGCTCGCCGAGGAGCTCGGCCATCCTCCGGTTGCCCGCGACGCTCAAGTGCGCAGCATCCAGGAAGAGGGCCGATCGCTCGACGTCTTTCGACTCGTCGAAGGCCCGCTCCGCGTCCACGAGCGTGGCCCCGGTCGAGGCCGCCACCTGGCGCAAGGCCGCGTGCTTGCGCTCGAGCTCGGCTCCGACGTCGCGGGGATCGAGCGCAGGGTAGACGACCAGGATTGGCGTCTGGCCGTTGGCCAGTACTTCGCGGGCGAGCAGCGTCACGTCGGCCACGAATTCTTCGTGATACGGGTCGAAGGGCCACTCCTCTCGGGAGCTCCCGGGATGCCGGCTCGACGAGCGGGTCACGGCCACCTGGACGATCAGCGAGTGGCGGGCGATCCACATCCTGAGCCGATCGCCCAGAGCTGTCTCGGGTCGAGGAGTCGCGTAGGGCGCCCATCCCCCGGGATCGACGAGCGCCCCCACGCGGTTCCACCCTTCATAGAAGATCACGACGTCCGGTCCGAGCCCGGCAATGTCCCGGCGGTAGCGACGCAGGATCTGACGGCTTCCGTATCCCGGCACGCCGGCGTTGATCACCTCGGCGGAGACGCCTCGCGACCGGAGGATCCCCTCGAGAACGGCCGGCCACGCCTGGCCCCAGCTCACGCCGTGGCCGTAGGTCGTGGAGCCGCCGAGGCAGACGATTCGGATTCCCCCGTGCGCGCGCGGACCGGGGGCCTTCCCGCGGAACGATCCCGGGGTTTCCGGGCTCGCGGGATTGAGCTTGTAGATCAGGTCGGGATCGGAAACCCACATTGGGGTGGGCAGCTCGAGAGTCCCCGTCCGAGTGCGGCGAAGTCCGAGCTCGGCCGCGCCGACGAGCACCGTCGCCATCGTCGATCCCAGGAAGACGACCGCGACGTTCGTCGTCCACTGTCTCCGCAGGGACACGGGGAGTCGCGGTTCAGAACGGCCTGTAGGCGTCGCCGACGCGTCGGATGCTGCCGACGATGCGCAGGTCGACGCTGCCGTCGAGCCGCGCGACGATCTGTATGCTACCGGTGCCGCCGACGACGTCCTGGAAAGGACCGGTTCCCCCCTGGATGCTGAAGATCCCGCTCGTGAGATGGGCGCCCGCCGCCGCCGCCTCCGTGGAGTCGGGCTCGCAACGATAGCCCCAGACATTCAGCCTCAACGTCCCTCGATGCCGCGTCACGATCTCGCCTTCGCCGTATTCCGCTCGGCAGCTCGCACCGTCGAACGGGGGTGACCCGGGAAGCCCCGGGATCGGACCGAACACGTCTCCCACCACCGGGCCCCGCACGCGACGCCAGACCGCGTGTCGGCCGATCGGATCCCCCTGGAGGATCAAGGGAGAAGAGCCATCGGCCTGGAAGCCGTCGGCCACGAAGGCATGGGAGTCCTCGGCCGAGGAGGGGGACTGCGCTCCCACCTGGAGGGCCGCGACGACCGCGAGAGCGACGAACATCGACGACAGACCCAAGACCACGGCGATTCGACGAGCAGACATGTTCCGTTCTCCTTCCTGCGAGACGCCGACGAGCGTCGTGCGCAAGGTGGCCCCGCGTCTCGCCAAGATCCATGGACGCCCGCTCATCTCGTGATCAACCGTGGCTCACCGTCCAAGCGTCTGGCCGGCGAAGCCTTCCGCGTGCGGAAACCCGCGGTGCTAAGCTCGCTCTCGGCGATTTCCATGGCCTCCGCCGCGGAAGAACCGGCCTTCGTCCGCCGTTTCGGACGCTTCGAGCTGAACGGGCTCACGGGAGAGCTGCGGAAGGACGGCCTCCGGGTCAAGCTCCAGGACAAGCCGTTCCGCATGCTCGAGGCGCTCCTGGAGCGCCCGGGGGAGCTCGTGACCCGCGAGGAACTGCGCGAGCGTTTATGGCCGGCGGACACGTTCGTGGACTTCGAGGGCAGCCTGAACACCGCCGTGAACAAGGTGCGCTCGGCGCTGGGGGACCCGGCGGAGAGCCCGCGGTTCGTGGAGACCCTGGGCCGTCGCGGCTACCGCTTCATCGCGCCGCTCGAGGCGCGGGGACCGATCGATGCTCTCGCGTCCGTCCCCGTCGCCGGACAGAGTCGCCGCCCGCGAGCCCTGCTCGCCGTCGGGACCGCGATCGGGCTCGTGGCGGCGCTCTCCGTCCTCGCTTTCCGGGCCCGAAGCCCCTCTCCGCCCCGCATCACCGCGCTCGCCGTCCTTCCTTTGGCCAACCTCTCCAACGACTCCGAGCAGGAGTACTTCGCCGACGGGATGACGGACGCGCTCATCACCGATCTCGCCGCGATCCGGTCGCTGCGCGTGATCTCGCGGCAGTCCGTGATGGCCTACAAGGGCAGCCGCAAGCCGCTGCCGCAGATCGCCCGCGAGCTGGGGGTGGACGGGGTGATCGAGGGCTCCGTCGTGCGCAGCTCGGGACGAGTCCGGGTCACGGCCCAGCTCGTGCACGCGCCGACGGACCGGCACCTGTGGGCGAGGGAGTACGAGCGCGACGTGCGCGACCTCCTGGCCCTCGAAGGCGAGCTCTCCGGCGCGATCGCACGGGAGGTCCGGGCGGTGGTGACGCCGGAAGAGCTCGCGCGGCTCACCCGGCCGCGCGCGACCTCCCCCGCGGCCTACGACGACTACCTCCGCGGCCGTTTCTTCTGGAACAAGCGGAGCAAGGAAGCCCTCGAGAAGGGCGTCGCGTACTTCGAGCGCGCGGTGGCCGAGGATCCGGGCTTCGCGTTGGCCTACGCGGGCATCGCCGAGTCGTACGGGCCACTCTCCTACAGCGGGTTCATGGCCCCCGGAGAGGCGGCCCCCCGCATGAGGGCGGCGGCCACCCGCGCGATCGAATTGGACGACACGCTGGCCGAGGCCCACACGGCTCTGGCCGCCTGCCTCGCCTTTCACGAGTGGCGGTGGGCGGCGGCGGGCCGGGAGTTCGAGCGTGCGATCGAGGTCAATCCCAACTACGTGACCGCGCACCTCTGGCGCGGGCTCTACCTGGGGAACCTCGGCCGCTTCGAGGAGGACGTCGCCGAGCGCACGCGCGCCCTGAGCCTCGATCCGCTGAACCTCGCCGCGAACGCCGGCCTCGGCGACGCTCTCGGGCGGTGGGGACGTCTCGAGGACGCGGAGCGGCAGCTCCAGAAGACGCTGGATCTCGATCCGGACTTCGCGCAGGCGCACCAGTACCTGGGCTACGTGTACCTGCGCGAGAGCCGTAGCGCCGAAGCCCTCGCCGAGTTCCGGAAGGCCGGGCTCGACGGAGGGGTCGGTTATGCGCTCGCCGTCTCCGGCCGGCACGACGAGGCCCGGCGCGTGCTGTCCGACCTGGAGGGCAAGGCTTCGCGCGGCTACGTGCCCGCGCTCGAGATCGCCGTCGTCCAGGCCGGCCTCGGCGACCGGGAGCAGGCGTTCCTCTGGCTCGAGAAGGCCTACGCGGAGCACTCGCCGCTGCTGAGCGGCATCCGCGTCGATCCCCGGCTCGCTGCGCTGCACGGCGACGCGCGCTTCGGCGACCTCGTGCGGCGGATGAACCTGCCGCCGCTCTAGGCCTCTCCGCGCGTCAGAACGACACCCGGGCGCTGGTATCGAGCCGCAGGACGGACTCGTGTCGGAAGCGCTGCTTGTAGGCGTCAGCCACTCGACCAGCCGTCTGGCAAACCGGCCGCGCTCGGCGATTGGGGGAGTAGGCCTCGTTCCACAAGGCCGCTAACCTATCTCGGTAGCGACCTGATGGTGTTCGACAACCTTCGCTGACCGGCGGTAAAGAAGAAGACTCGTGAAAGCGGGGCATGGTACGCGCAACGCCGATCGGGGCGCGCACGTCTCGCGACGCCCCGCGCCGCGCAGGAGGAGATATGACGCAAGACGAAAACGCTCGTTACCGCTTCCTGGTCGAGACCTACGAGACCGAGCGCCTCAAGGTCCTGAGCGTGTGGACGGCGTTCGAGGACGCCGATCTCCCCCGCCGCCCCCACCCGACGGACCGCCGAGGCCGGAGCGTCCTCGAGCACATGGTGCACCAGTGTGTGAGCGAGAACATGTGGTTTCGGGGCATGCTCGGGGTGGACGTGGGCGCACGGCCGCTGCCGGCGACCGAAGCGCGGCTGGAGTTCATCCGCGAGTACGCGCGCGATTCTGGGAAGCGGCTCGAAGCCCTCCGGACCCGACCCGAAGCGTGGTGGGAGGAAACGGTTCCCTTCTTCGACGTCCGACGGTCGCGGGCCTGGATCCTGGTGCGGAGGATCGCGCACACCGCTCACCACCGCGGCCAGCAGACGGCGCTCGTGCGGATGCTCGGGCGCAACCTCCACAGCACGTACGGCCCCACGGCCGACACCGGTGGTCTCGGCCAGAACGGCGCCCCCACGCTCTACGCCTACCCCGACGAGCGAGCGCTCCTCGAAGGAGAGGGGCTCGCCGGCGGGCGGAAGAGCCAGCTTCCCGGTCCCGGCGCCCGGCCGGCGACGGAAAGGCCGGACCTGCCCGAAAAATCTTGACACCGCCGTTCGAAGGATTCTTACAATCGGGTTGCCACCACGGGAGGCCCCACCATGCAGCGCCGAACCTTCCTCAAGGCCACGGCCGCCGGCGGCGGGCTCGCCCTCGGCTTCGACCTCTCGCAGGCCGAAGCCGAGATGCGGGAGTTCAAGATCTCCCGTACCACCGAGACGCGGAGCACGTGCCCCTACTGCGCCGTGTCCTGCGGCGTGATCATCCACACGCTCGGCGACCGATCGAAGAACGCGAAGCCGGCCGTCGTGCACGTGGAGGGCGATCCTGACCACCCGATCAGCCGCGGCACTCTCTGTCCGAAGGGCGCCACGCTGAAGGACGACATCACCCACAAGAACCGGCTGCTGTCGCCGAAGGTGCGCCGGCCCGGCTCCGATCGCTGGGAAGACATAACCTGGGACGACGCGATCGCGCGGATCGCCCGCTACGTCAAGGACACCCGCGACCGGACCTTCGTCGCGAAGAACGCCAAGGGACAGGTGGTGAACCGCACTCCCGGCATCGCGATGATCGGGGGCTGCACCGACACGAACGAATTCAACTACCTCCAGTGGAAGGTGGTGACGGCCTTGGGTGTCCCGTACCGGGACACCCAGGCCCGTGTTTGACACGGCCCCACGGTGGCCAGTTTGGCCGCCACGTTCGGACGAGGGGCGATGACGAACGGCTGGGTGGACATCAAGAACGCGGATGTCATCCTGGCCATGGGCGGCAACCCCGCCGAGAACCACCCCGTCGGCTTCAAGTGGTTCATCGAAGCCAAGAAGACCCGGGGCGCGAAGCTCATCGCGGTCGACCCGCGCTTCACCCGCACCGCGGCCGTCGCCGACCTCTACTCCCCGATCCGGGCGGGGACGGACATCGCGTACCTGTGCGGGCTCGTCCACTACGCGCTGGAGAAGGACCGCTTCCACGAGGAGTACGTCAAGCTCCACACCAACGCCTCCTGCCTCGTGAACCCGGGCTTCGCCTTCGACGACGGGCTCTTCTCGGGCTTCGACGCCGCCAAGGGCGCGTACGCGCGGGACACCTGGGCCTATCAGCTCGACGGCAACGGCTTCGTGAAGACCGATCCCACGCTCCAGGACCCGGCCTGCGTGTTCCAGCTCCTCAAGAAGCACGTGAGCCGCTATACGCCGGAGATGGTCGAGCGGATCTGCGGCACGCCGAGGGAGACGTTCCTGAAAGTCGCCGACCTCGTCACCTCGACCGGCAACGCCGAGCGGGTGGGCACCGTCACGTACGCCCTCGGCTGGACCCAGCACTCGACCGGCGTCCAGATGATCCGGACCGGGGCGATCCTCCAACTCCTCCTCGGCAACGTGGGCCGACCCGGCGGCGGAGTCAACGCCTTCCGGGGCCACTCCAACATCCAGGGCGCGACCGACACCGCCGGCACGTTCGAGATCCTGCCGGGGTACCTGAAGACGCCGACCGCGGCGTGGGCGTCGCTCAAGGACTACCTCGAGGCCAACACACCCAAGCCGCTCCTCGCCGCGTCGATGAACTACTGGCAGAACACGCCGAAGTTCATGGTCTCCCTGCTCAAGGCGGCGTGGGGGAAGTCGGCCACCAAGGACAACGACTTCGGCTACGCCTGGCTGCCCAAGGTCGATGGGAACTACTCCTGGATGTACATCTATGACGACATGTACCGTGGATCGGCCAGCCGCGCGGGCGGAGAGGAGCCCGGCCCCGAGGGATTCATCACCTTCGGCATGAACCCGGTCGCGCTCGGTCCGAACTCCAAGAAGATGGTGGCCGCGCTCTCGAAGCTCAAGTGGATGGTGGTGGTCGAGAACGTGGAGACCGAGACCGCGATCTTCTGGAAGGCCCCGCCGGAGTACGAGGGAGCACCGCCGGCGCAGCTCCAGACCGAAGTCTTCCTGCTCCCCGCCGCCGACTTCGCGGAGAAGGACGGCACCTTCACCAACTCGGCCCGCTGGCTCCAGTGGAAGTGGAAGGCGCTCGACCCGCCGGGCCAGGCGAAGGCCGATCAGGAGATCCTGGCTCGCGTCTTCCTGGCCGTGCGCGATCTCTACCGCAAGGAGGGCGGCGCGCTCCCGGAGCCGGTGCTCAACCTCGCCTGGAGCTACACGAACCCGGCGAGCCCGGACCTGGGCGACGTGCTGAAGGAGATGAGTGGGACCGCGATCGCGGACCTCCACGATCCGAGCGACAAGACGAAGGTCGTGAAGACGGCGGGGCAGCAGCTCGACGGCTTCGGCCAGCTCATGGACGACGGCTCGACCCTCTGCGGCAACTGGCTCCACTCCGGCGTCTACACCGAGGCCGGCAACAACGCGCAGCGCCGCAACAACGCCGACCCGCTCGGGCTCGGCATGTACCACGGGTGGGCTTTCTCCTGGCCCGCGAACCGCCGGATCATGTACAACCGCGCGTCGGCCGACGCGGCGGGCCGTCCCTGGGATCCGCAGCGCGCCGGCATCCAGTGGAACGGCGAGAAGTGGGTCGGCGACGTGCCGGACATGAAGCCCGACGCGCCGCCCGGGACGTTCGGGGCGTTCATCATGATGCCGGAAGGGCTCGCGCGGATCTTCGCCCCGGCCTTCAACGACGGGCCGCTCCCCGAGCACTACGAAGCCGTCGAGTCCCCGGTCGCGAACCCGCTGCATCCCGCGGTCACGTCGAACCCGGCGTTCAAGAAGTTCTCCTCCGACAAGGACGTCTACGGAGCCAAGGAGGAGTTCCCGATCGTCTGCACCACGTACCGCCTCACCGAGCACTTCCACTACTGGACGAAGCACCAGGAGCGCGGGCTTTTGAACCAGCTGCAGCCGGGGCTCTTCATCGAGATCCCGGAAGGGCTCGCGCAGGAGAAGGGGATCGGCAACGGATCTCGCGTGAGAGTGATCTCGGCGCGCGGGCAGATCGAAGGTGTCGCCATGGTGACCAGGCGGCTGTGCGCGCTGAAGGTCGATGGGAAGGACCTCTGGCAGATCGGCTTCCCGATCCACTGGGGCTTCGCCGGCGATCCCGGCCACACCGGCCCCCTCGCCAACATGCTCACGCCCTCGGCCATGGACCCGAACACCTGGACGCCCGAGTACAAGGCCTTCCTGGTGAGGCTCGAGAAAGTGTAGGGAGGCCGCGATGTCCAGCCACACCCTCGAAATCCGCCGCTCCTCGGCTTCGCTGTGGGGAGAGAAGACGGGGATGCGCCGCCTGCCCGTCGTCGCGAAGTACATCGACACCACGACCTGCATCGGCTGCAAGGCG
>JBKPBQ010000534.1:0-5553 GCA_046726955.1 Acidobacteriota bacterium | reverse complement strand
GCCACGGGCTCGAAGTCCTACCCTCCCTGCCCCGCGAGGCGGGAGACGTGCGCTACTGGGCGGGGCGCCTCGCGGCCGCGCTCGAGGACGCGGGACGACCCGACGTGTCGACGGACCTCGCGCGCCGGCTGCGCTCGCTCGCCCGCCGCGCGCAGGCGCTGGTCGAGGGCATCGACTTCCGCTTCCTCTACGACCAGCAGCGGAAGATCTTCGCGATCGGCTACCGCCTCGACGACGTGGAGGGGCCGGGCCGTCTCGACACCTCGTACTACGACCTGCTCGCCTCCGAGGCCCGGCTCGCCAGCTTCATCGCCATCGCCAAGGGCGACGCCCCCGTCGCGCACTGGTTCGTGCTGGGCCGGCCGCTGACCAGCGTCGAGGGCGTGCCCACGCTCCTCTCCTGGAGCGCGACGCTCTTCGAGTACGTGATGCCGCTGCTCGTCATGCGCACCTACCCGGGCACGCTCCTCGACCGGAGCTGCCGCATGGCGGTGCGCCGGCAGGAGCGCTACGGGGAGTCGCTCGGGGTTCCCTGGGGAATCTCCGAGTCGGCCTTCAGCCTCGTGGACCGCCACGGGAACTACCAGTACAAGGCGTTCGGCGTCCCCGGTCTCGGGCTGAAGCGTGGGCTCGCGGACGACCTCGTGGTGGCGCCGTACGCGACGGCGCTCGGAGGCCTCGTCGACCCCGAACGTGCCGGCGCCAACTTCGAGGCCTTACGCGCGCTCGGCCTCGACGGGACCTACGGCTTCTACGAGGCGGTGGACTTCCGTCCCGGCGACTCGGGAGGGGAAGCCCCGCCCGGGCGGGCGCGCGAGCCGCGCATCGTGAAGGCTTGGCTCGCGCACCACCAGGGGATGTCGCTCGTCGCCCTCGCCAACGTCCTCTGCGACAACGTCATGGTGACGCGCTTCCACTCCGACCCGCGCGTCCAGGCGACCGAGCTGCTGCTGCAGGAGCGCGTCCCTCGCGACGTCCCGCTCACCGAGCCTCGGCCCGCGGAGAGCACGCGGGTCACGGCCCCCGTGCCCCCGCTCCCCACCCGGCGCTTCCGCTCGCCGCACAGCCTCTTCCCCCACGCGCACTTCCTCTCCAACGGGACCTACACCGTCATCGTGACGAACGCGGGAGGAGGGGCGAGCCTCTGCCGCGGGCGGGTGGTGACTCGGCTGCGGCCGGACTCGACGCTCGACCCGGCGAGCCAGGCGGTCTACCTGCGCGACGTCCGCACCGGCGAAGTGTGGTCGGCCACCTACCAGCCCACCGCCCGCGAGCCCGACGAGTACCTCGCGAGCTTCCTGCCCGAGAAGGCGGTGTTCCGGCGGCGCGACGACGAGCTCGAGACCCAGCTCGAGATCGCGGTCTCGCCCGAGGACGACGTGGAGGTGCGCCGTCTGCTCCTCCAGAACCGCGGCGACCGGCTGCGCGAGATCGAGGTCACGAGCTACGCGGAGATCGTGCTCGGCGCGGCCACCGACGATCTCGCCCACCCCGCCTTCGGCAAGCTCTTCGTGGAGACGAGCTATCAGCCCGAGTCCGCGAGCCTGCTGTTCCGCAGGCGACCGCGCGCGTCCGACGAGCCGGCGGTGTGCGCGCTGCACGTGCTGAGCGTCGAGGGCGGCGTGCGCGGCCCGGTGGAGTGGGAGACGGACCGGCAGCGGTTCCTCGGCCGGGGACGCGACATGCGCGCTCCCCTCGCGCTGCAGGGACGGCCGCTCTCGGGCGCCACGGGCACGGTGCTCGACCCGGTGGGAAGCCTGCGCTACCGCGTACGCCTTCCCCCGGGCGCTTTCGTGCGGCTGTCGTTCAACACCGGCGTCGTCGAGGGCCTGGAGGCCGCGCGCACCCTCGCCCAGAAGTACCACGACCCGAACGCGGCGGCCCGCGCCCTGGCCATCGCGCTCACGCACGCGCAGGTGTCGCTCCACCACCTCGGCATCGCGAGCGACGAGGCGCAGCTGTTCGAGCGCCTCGCCTCGCGCGTGCTCTACGCGGACGCCTCGCTGCGGCCCGATCCCGCGATCCGCGCGCGCAACACCCTCGGGCAGGCCGGCCTCTGGCCGCACGGCATCTCCGGCGACGTGCCCATCCTGCTCCTGCGGGTGGTGGAGGAGAACGACCTGCCGCTCGTGCGCCAGGTGCTGCAAGCGCAGCAGTACTGGCGGCTCAAGGGCATGCTCGCGGACGTCGTGATCCTGAACGAGCACCCGGTGAGCTACCTCGACGAGATGCACGAGGCGCTCGTCTCGCTGATCGCGAGCGGCCCCTGGAGCGCCCTGCAGCACCGCCCGGGCGGCGTCCATCTGCTGCGCGCCGACAACCTCACCGAGCCCGACCGGATCCTCCTCGCCGCCGCCGCCTCCGCGCTGCTGTCGGGCGACCGCGGCGAGCTCACGAACCAGCTCGACCGACCCTATCCCGAGCCGAAGTGGCCGCCCGTCCGCCGCTTCGCGCGGCGCGACGAGACCGCGAAGGAGACGCCGGACGAGCCGGCGGAGGTTCCCCCCATCGAGCTGCCGAGCGGGCTCGGCGGATTCACGGAAGGAGGACGCGAGTACGTCGTGGTGCTCGAGGGCAACGCGGAGACGCCGCTGCCCTGGACGAACGTCCTCGCCAACCCGGGCTTCGGCACGGTCGTGACCGCCTCCGGATCGGGTTTCACCTGGGCCGGCAACAGCCGCGAGAACCGTCTGACCCCGTTCGCGAACGATCCCGTCGTCGATCCGGCATCGGAGGCGATCTTCTGCCGCGACGAGGACGACGGCCGGTCCTGGGGGCTTCATCCCTCGGCGGAGCGGCGGACCGAGGACGGCGGGCGGTTCGTGATCCGCCACGCGCCCGGCGTCACGCGCTTCCTCCGCTCGCGCTACGGGGTGCGGCAGGAGCTCGCGGTGTTCGTGGACCGCGACGCGCCGGTGAAGGTCTCGCTCGTCACGCTCACCAACCGCTCTCCGCGCCCCCGGCGCCTCGCGCTCTTCTCGTACGCGGAGTGGGCGCTCTGCCCGCCGCGGCAGGGAGACCACCTGCACGTGGTCACGGAGCAGGACGAGGCGACGGGGGCCGTGCTCGCGAGGAACGCCTACAACCCGGACTTCGGAGCGCGCGTCGCCTTCGCCGCGACGAGCGAGCGGCCGCTCTCCGCGACCGGAGACCGGCTCGAGTTCATCGGACGCAACGGGAGCCCGCGCCGCCCCGAGGCGCTGCAGCGCACGGGGCTCGGCGGCCGGTTCGGCGCCGGACTCGATCCCTGCGCGGCCTTCCAGGTGCAGGTGACGCTCGCCCCCGGCGAGGTCCGGGAGGTCGCGTTCGTGCTCGGCCAGGGACAAGACGCGGCGCAGGCGCGCGAGCTCGTGTCGCGCTTCGGCTCGGTGGCCGCCGCGCGGGCCGCGCTCGCTTCGGTGACGTCGTCCTGGGAGGAGATCCTCACGACGTTCGAGGTCAAGACGCCGGACGACTCCTTCGACACGATGATGAACCGGTGGCTGCTCTACCAGTCGGTCTCCTGCCGGTTCTGGGCGCGTTGCGGGTACTACCAGCCGGGCGGGGCGTTCGGCTTCCGCGACCAGCTCCAGGACGCGCTCGCCCTCGGCCACGCGAGGCCCGATCTCCTGCGCGAGCACCTGCTGCTCGCAGCTTCCCGGCAGTTCCTCGAGGGAGACGTGCAGCACTGGTGGCATCCCCCGAGCGGCCGGGGGACGCGCACGCGCTGCTCGGACGACATGCTCTGGCTGCCCCTCGTCACCGCGCGTTACGTCGAGGCCACGGGGGACGAGGCGGTGTGGGACGAGCGCGTGCCCTTCCTGGAAGGTGCTATCCTCGCCCCGCACGAGGCGGAAGCGTACTTCCAGCCCCAGGCGTCCTCGGAGAAGGCGACGCTGTTCGAGCACTGCGTGCGCGCGATCGACCGCGGGCTCACCGCGGGTCCGCACGGCCTGCCCCTGATCGGCAGCGGCGACTGGAACGACGGCTACAACCGCATCGGGCGCGAGGGCCGGGGAGAGAGCGTCTGGCTCGGCTTCTTCCTCGGCGACCTGCTGCGGACGTACTCGCCGCTGTGCGAGAAGCGCGGCGACGCGGCGCGCGCCGGACGCTACCGCGCGGAGGCGGACCGCCTCGCGGACATGCTCGAGCTCGCGTGGGACGGCGAGTGGTACCGTCGCGCCTACTTCGACGACGGCTCGCCGCTCGGCTCCGCGCAGAACGAGGAGTGCCGCATCGACTCGCTCCCGCAGTCGTGGGCCGTGCTCTCCGGCATCCCTCCGCGGAAGCGCGCGGAGCGCGCGGTCGACTCGGTGAGAGCGCACCTCGTGCGGCGGTCGACGCGCCTCCTCCTGCTCCTCACTCCCCCCTTCGACCACGCTCCCCTCGATCCCGGCTACATCCGCGGCTACCCGCCGGGGATCCGCGAGAACGGCGGCCAGTACACCCACGCCGCGCTGTGGGTCGTGATGGCGATGGCCCGGCTCGGCCACGGCGACGAGGCGATGGAGCTGTTCCACATGCTCAACCCCGTCAACCACACGCGCACCGCGGCCGAGACGGAGCGCTACGCGACGGAGCCCTACGCGGTGGCCGCCGACATCTACGACGACCCCGCGCACGTGGGCCGCGGGGGCTGGACCTGGTACACGGGATCGGCGGGCTGGATGTACCAGGTGGGCCTGCACGAGCTGCTCGGTCTCAAGCGCTACGGCGAGGTCTACGCGGTCGATCCCTGCATCCCCACGTCGTGGCCCGGCTTCACCCTGCGCTGGCGCGTGAACGAGACCGTGCAGGAGATCTCGGTCGAGAACCCGCACCGCGTGCTCACGGGTATCGAATCCGCCACGCTGAACGGACGCGCGGTGGACCCGCGGCGCATACCGATCGGTGCGGCGGGCGAGCCGCACCACCTGCGGATCGTGCTCGGAAGGCCGCCGGGATCGGGCGAGGGAGGGGCGCGCGACGAGCGCAGCGTGCCGTCACCGATGCCCACGTCGTGAGGGTTTTCTACACTCTGCCATCACGGCCTCCGGAAAATAGCGAGCTACCACGCAGGTTTGCGCTGGTCTGCTCCTTGCACTTCGCCAGTCGGAAATGCGCTCGGACCTCGAGACGCACCGATGGCAGTGGCTGGCTCTCGGTTCCGTCGCCGTTCCCCTGGCGGCCGGGAGCCGTTTCATGGCCTGGGCGGACGTCGGGTGGATCCGGGCGCGCCGGATGTGGAGGCACCGGGCCAGCCTTCGCGTCCTCGTCCTCGTCGCCGCCTTCCCCGTCTTCGCCGCGGCCGTGCTCGTGCACCACGTCTACTACGACGAGCGCGGGCTGCCCGAGCTGCGACCGCTGCTGGACTTCGAGCCGCCCACGGCGGGCAAGGTCTACGACACGAACGGCGAGGTGCTGCTCGAAGTCGCGACGGAGTACCGCGACGTCGTCGCCTACGCGGACATCCCCGAGGTCGTGAAGCAGGCGATCCTGGCCGCGGAGGACAAGAACTACTTCGAGCACGGCGGCGTCGACTACTCGGCGTGGCCGCGCGTGGCGTTCAAGGCGCTCAAGCAGACCGTGCTGGAG
>JBKPBQ010000533.1:0-7663 GCA_046726955.1 Acidobacteriota bacterium | reverse complement strand
GTCGTGAAGCCCTTCACGCGCCTCTCGTCGAGCGCCGCGGCGGCGCGGCGGATGACCGTGGTCTTGCCGATCCCCGGAACGCCCGTGAGCAGCAGGATGTGGCTACGGCCCCGGTCCTGGGACGCGTTCATGCCGCGACCTCAGCGGCTCCGGGGCTTCGCCACCAGCAAGCGCCAGCCACCAGAAGGGCTATCGTGGCCTCAGCTTCTCGGCGCGCCAGCCCAGCACCTCGGCGGCGAAGATCGAGCCGTCCCCTCCGAGGGCGATCTCGTGCGGATCGAAGTGGGGTCCCTCGCCCGGAGGCGGCCCCGTGAAAGCACCCACGACCCTGCCTTCGCGATCGATCTTCAGGATGCGGCCCGCGATCGCGTCGGCCATGTAGAGAAAGTGATCCGCGGTGACGACCAGGCCAAAGGGGTGTCCCAGCCTCCATTGCCGCAGGAAGCGGCCACTCCTGTCGAAGACCTGGATCCGAGCATTCTCCCGGTCGCCGACATAGACGAGATCGCCGTCGATCGCTATCGCGTGCGGAGTATCGAACTGTCCGGGGCCGGTGCCCTTCATTCCCCATCCGAGTAGCGGGTTGCCGAACCGGTCGAACTTCAGCACCCGCGAGTTCCCATAGCCGTCGGTGACGTAGATGTTCCCGTCGCGATCCCAGGCGACGTCGGTGGGTTGATTGAAGTGGAGGACGTCGTCTCCCGGAATGCGCATGCGGCCCAGGGCGAGCAGCACTCGCCCTTGCGGGCTGAGCTTCAGGACGACGTGCGAGCCGATATCGGCGGTCCAGATGTTGTCGTCTTCGTCGACGCGCACCATGTGCGCGGTCACGAAAAGATCGTCGGCGATGCTTCGAACGAGCTTGCCGGACGGGTCAAACTCGATCAGGGGGTGTTTCCCGCGATGGAAAACGTAGATGTGTCCCTTGGAGCTCACCGCCACGCCAGCCGGCTCGACCAGGTGCTCCTCCGGCGGCAGCTGGAAGAAGTCCGCGGTCTTCTCGTAATCGAGCTTCGGAGCCGCCTCCGGGACCTGGCCCGCGGCAAGGCCGGCCAGGAAGAACAGGACGGCGGCGGCGAGCCACCGAGAGTACGTCACGGGTGAGCGTCGCATGTCCCTCATGCGTGACCTCCGCCTGCGATGCCCCCCTCGATGATACCGAGGGCGGAGCGTGGGGACCTGGGATCCTCTCTGCCATGTGGCGGAGCCCGGATCGAGACTCCAAGCGACTGCATCACCGGAACTTTCTCGGCGTGTACGTGAAGGCCTCCAACTACGACTCCTGCCGCGACAGCAACGGCGTGATGCACTTCGGGCCGTGTGCCTTGCCGGTGCCGTTCGTCACCCTTTACCGCCCCGTGGCCGGAGCGGACGCGCGCACCTACCGGTCACTCCCACGCGGTGCCGACGAGCGAGGCGACGTCCTTTTCCGTGACCTGCGAGGGTTCGGTTCTTCAAGCTCGTGCTGGCCGAGGTGGGCCTGCCCGCGAACGCCGTCCTCGTCGTAGGCGACGACCTCGACATGGACGTCGCCGGCGGCAAGGCGGTCGGCTGCCGCACGGCGCTCCCAGAGAGGCTCCCCGGGGGGGATGGACACGACGTTCGGCAGGTCGCGGTCGTCATCACCGAAACACTGCCGGCAACAAGCGGCCGCACGTCGAACCGGGCCGCCACTCGCGAAGCCTTTCCGATCGCGGTAGTCCAACTGGCGGGCAGTACTGTCTTCGCTCCGGGACATCCTGTGGCTGCTCTTCGCGAGCCCGCGGTGTGTCGCGGCCATCGATTTCGCGGAAGGCTCGACAGGCGCTTTCAGGTATGCTCCCGGCCATGCGTGATCGCCGATCTGCCCTCTCGAATACTCTCGGCCTCGCGTCGCTCCTGCTCGTCAGCGTCACGGCCGCCCACGCCGACGACGCACGGCCGAAGGCCTTCGATCTCCAGGCCCACCGTGGCGGCCGCGGCCTCTGGCCCGAGAACACGCTCGCCGCCTTCTCGGAGGCCTTGACGCTCGGCGTGACGACGCTCGAGCTCGACTGCGCGATCACGAAGGACGGAGTGGTGGTGGTGAGCCACGACCCCGCGCTCAACCCCGACCACACGCGCGACGAGAAAGGCCAGTTCCTCGAGAAGCCGGGGCCGCCCATCCACGACCTCACCTATGCCGAGCTGCGCCGCTACGACGTGGGCCGGCTCCGTCCGGGCACCGAGTACGCCGCGCGCCATCCCGACCAGACGCCGGTGGACGCCCAGCGCATCCCCCGCCTCTCCGACGTCTTCGCGCTGGCCAAGATGCGCGGCAACCAGGACGTCCGCTTCAACGTCGAGACCAAGGTCTTCCCCATCCACCCGGAGCTGACGCTCGCTCCGGAGCCGTTCGCGGAAGCCGTGGTGCAGGTCGTGCGCGCGGCGGGAATGGAGAGCCGCACGACCATCCAGTCCTTCGACTGGCGGACCCTCAAGGTCGTGCAGAAGATCGACCCGAAGATCACGACCGTGGCCCTCACCACGCAACGCCCTGGCGAGGACCAGGTGCAGGTCGGCGTCCCAGGGCCCTCGCCCTGGCTCGGCGGCCTCGACGTGGACGACTTCGGGGGCTCGATCCCGAAGCTCGTCAAGGCGAGCGGCGCCTCGGTCTGGTCGCCGAACTACCTCGACATCGAGGCGAAGCAGATCGAGGAAGCGCACGCGCTCGGGCTCACGGTCGTGCCCTGGACGATCAACGAGACCGCGGACATGGAGCGGATCCTCGCCATGGGCGTCGACGGCATCATCAGCGATCGTCCGGACCGCCTGCGCGCCGTGCTCCAGGCGAAGGGTATCGCCGTGCCTCCGCCCACGGCGGTGCGATGATCGGCCTCCTGAGCCCGGCGGCGGTCGCGCCGCCGCTGCCCGCGGACGAGGTGGATCGCGCGTACCGCCGATACCGACTCCAGGTATTCGTCGGGATCTTCGTCGGCTATGCGGCCTACTACCTCGTCCGCAACAACCTCGCGCTCGCCATCCCCGACATCCTGAACGAGCATCCCGAGCACTCGAAGGCGACGCTCGGCACGGCGCTCACGGGCCTCTCCATCGCCTACGGCCTCTCCAAGTTCCTGATGGGCTCCGTCTCGGACCGCAGCAACCCGAAGTACTTCCTCCCTGTCGGCCTCCTGCTCTCGAGCGCGATCATGGCCGCCTGCGGCCTGTGGAAGGGGATGTACGCGTCGCTCTCCCTGGTCGTCGTCGTGCAGACGCTGAACGGCTGGGTCCAGGGCATGGGCTGGCCCCCCTGCGGCAAGACGATGGTCCACTGGTTCAGCACGAAGGAGCGCGGCCGGATCGTCTCCCTCTGGAACACCGCGCACAACGTCGGGGGCGCGCTCGTGGCCTCCCTCGCGCTGACGGGGGTCACGCTCTTCCACGACTGGGGCGCCAAGTTCTACTTCAACGCCGCCGTCGCCGCCGTCCTCGCGATCGGCGTCTACTTCCTCCTCGAGGACACTCCGCAGTCCCGCGGCCTTCCTCCGGTCGAGGAGTACCGGAACGACTATCCGGCCGGATACAGCGAGGCGCACGAGAAGACGCTGGGCTTCCGCGACATCTTCCTGACGTACGTCCTGCCCAACAAGTACCTCTGGGCCATCGCGATCGCCAACGCGTTCTGCTACTTCGTCCGCTACGGCGTCGTGAACTGGATCCCGACCTATCTCCAGACCGCCAAGGGATTCTCGTTCAACGAGTCGAGCCGCGGCTGGTCGCTCTACGAGTTCGCGGCCATCCCGGGCACGATCGCCTGCGGCTGGGTCTCCGACCGGTGGTTCAAGGGCAAGCGCGCGCCCGCGACCATCCTCTTCATGGCCTTGACCCTGGCCGCGGTCGTCGTCTACGCGCTCAACATGAAGGGTCCGCTCTGGATCGACTACGCCGCTCTCTTCGCCATCGGGTTCCTCATCTACGGGCCGATCATGATCATCGGTCTCCACGCGCTCGACCTTGTCCCGAAGAAGGCCGCGGGCACGGCGGCTGGCTTCACCGGATTCTTCGGCTACGTCTTCGGCTCCGCGATCGCGGGGACGGGCGTGGGCTGGATCGCCGACCACTGGGGCTGGGGCGGCGTCTTCACGACCATGGTAGCGTGCTGTCTCCTCACCATCGCTTTCAGCGCCCTCACGCTCGGACACCGCGCGGAGAGCGCCACGCGAGAGGCGTCTTGAAGCGCGACGAGTCCCGGCGGCGGGTGAAGGAGCGCCGCGAGAGCTGGGACATCGCGGTCGTGGGCGGCGGTGCGACGGGCGTGGGCGTCGCCGTCGATGCCGCCTCCCGCGGCTACTCCGTCGTCCTCTTCGAGCAGCACGACTTCGGCAAGGGCACGTCCAGCCGCTCCACCAAGCTCGTCCATGGCGGCGTCCGCTACCTGCAGCAGGGGAACGTTTCGCTCGTCCTCGACGCACTCAAGGAGCGGGGGCTCCTCTTCCGCAACGCGCCGCACATCGTGCGCGACCTGCAGTTCGTCGTCCCCAACTACCAGTGGTGGGAGGCGCCGTTCTACGGCCTCGGCCTCAAGGTCTACGACGTCCTCGCCGGCCGCTACGGCTTCGGGCCGTCGCAGCTCCTCTCCCGCGAGGAGGTGCTCGCCCGCATCCCTACTCTCGAGCAGGACGGCCTGCGGGGCGGCGTCAAGTACCACGACGGGCAGTTCGACGACAGCCGCCTGCTCGTCAACCTCGCGCAGACCGCCACCGAGAAGGGGGCCTGCCTCCTGAACTACGCGCGCGTCACGGGCCTCCACAAGGACGCCGAGGGCTACGTGAGCGGCCTCGAGGTCCGGGACGAAGAAGCCGGCGAGACCTGGACCGTCTCCGCGCGCTCGGTCGTCAACGCCACGGGCCCCTTCTGCGACGGACTGCGGCGGCTCGACGACCCGGAAGCGCCGCCCCTCGTCTCGCCCAGCCAGGGCGTGCACATCGTGCTGCCCCGCGACTTCCTCCCCGGCGAGACCGCGATCATGGTCCCCCACACGCGCGACGGCCGCGTCATGTTCGCGATCCCGTGGCACGGCCACGTGGTCGTCGGAACGACGGACACGCCGATCCAGGAAGCCTCGCTCGAGCCCGCGCCGATGCCCGACGAGATCGACTTCATCCTGGAGACGGCGAGCGGCTACCTCGAGCACCGGCCGAGCCGGGCCGACATCCTGAGCGTCTTCACCGGCATCCGCCCGCTCGTGAAGGAGGGCGGCGCCGCGGCCACGGCCACGCTGTCGCGCGACCACAAGATCCAGATCTCGAGCGCCGGCCTCCTCACGATCACCGGCGGCAAGTGGACGACCTACCGGCGCATGGCCGAGGACTGTGTGGACCACGCGACGGTGCTCGCGCAGCTCGACGAGCGGCCGTGCGTTACTCGCGAGCTCAGCATCCACGGCCACCACCCGTCGGCGGAAGCGTTCGGGGCGCTCGCGGCCTACGGCGCCGACGCCGAGGGGATTCTCGATCTGATGCGAACGCGTCCGGAGCTAGCCGATCCGCTCCATCCGTCCCTGCCCGTCAACGGCGCCCAGGTCGTGTGGGCGGCGCGGCACGAGATGGCGCGCACGGTGGAGGACGTCCTCGCCCGCCGGACCCGCGCGCTCTTCCTGAACTCGCGGGCCGCTCTCGCCATGGCGCCCGCGACGGCGCGGTTGCTCGCGGCGGAGCTGGGCCGGGGCGAAAGCTGGCAGCGCGACCAGATCCAGGAGTTCGGTCGCACCGCGACGAGCTACCTCGTTCCAGCCTAAACCGACGACGGGACGTCTAAGCCAGGTCCCCCGGCGCCACCGGCAGCCGCCGCAGCCTCTTGCCCGTAGCCGCGAAGACCGCGTTCATGACCGCGGGGGCGACCGGCGGCAGACCAGGCTCGCCCACCCCGGTGGGCGGCGCGCCGCTCTTCACGAGGTGGACCTCGACCTTCGGCATCTCGGGCAGTCGCAGGACCTGGAAGTCGTGGAAGTTCGACTGCTCGCAGCGGCCGTCCTTGATCGTGATCGCTCCCTTGAGCGCGGCGGAGAGCGCGTAGGCGACGCCTCCCTCCACCTGGGCGGCGACCCCGTCGGGATGGACGACGCGCCCGCAGTCCACCGCGGCCACGATGCGGTCGACCTTGATCGCCCCCTTGACCACCGACACCTCCGCGACCTCCGCGCAGTAGCTGTCGAAGGAGAAGTGGCAGGCGATGCCGCGGCCGCGGCCGGCGGGCAACGGTGTTCCCCATCCCGCCTTGGCCGCCGCCAGCTCCAGGACGCCCTTGAGCCGCTCCGTCTCCAGCACGGACGTGCTGTCCTCGGGGATCTTGATCTTGCGGGGCTCCGCGAGGAGGGCGAGCCGGAACTTCAGCGGATCCTGGCCCGCGAGGTGGGCCAGCTCGTCCATGAAGGACTCGTTCACGAAGGCGGTGAGGGAGTTCTCGACGGACCGCCACCACATGACGGGCACCGCGGTCTTGGCGAGCGCGTACTCCATGCGCAGGTTCGGGAAGGCGTAGGGCAGGTTCACCGCGCCGCCGATTTCCGACGACTCGGGCTTGCCCTTCTCCGGCTCCCAGAGCGCGGCGATGGCGGTCGAGGACATCCGGTGCTGCCAGGCGAGCGGCTTGCCCGTCTCGTCGAGAGCGCCCGACAGGCGGTGCATCGACATCGGACGGTAGAAGTCGTGCTGGATGTCGTCGTCCCGCGTCCACACCACCTGGACGGGGGCCTGCACGGCCTTGCTGACCTGGGCGGCCTCCGCCGCGTAGTCCGCGTGGAACTTCCGTCCGAAGCCTCCGCCGAGAAGAGTCGTGTGCACCTTCACCTGCTCGGGCTTCAGGCCCGCGATCTTGGCGATCACACCCTGCGGCCAGTCCGAGGACTGGGTGGAGAGCCAGGCCTCGGCGCCGTCCGGCTTCACGTGGACGGTCGCGTTCATGGGCTCCATGCACGCGTGGGCGGCGAACGGCAGCTCGTAGACGGCCTCGATCTTCTTGTTGCTCGAGCGGCCGAGCACGGCGTCGCAGTCGCCCTCGTTGCGGCACGACTTGCCGGGGGCGTTCACAAGCTGCGCCATCGCCTTGCGCAGCCCCTCGGTGCTCTCTCCCCCGTTGGGGCCGGCGTCCCACTCGACGCCGAGGGCCTTGCGGCCCTGGATGGCGGCATAGGTCGAGTCCGCCACCACCGCGATCCCGCCGGGGGCGAATGCCCCGTCGGCGCCGGTGGGCGGGATCTCGACGACGTGCTTCACGCCGGGCACGGCCTTCGCCGCCGCCGCATTGTGCTTCGCGGCCTTCCCGCCGAACGCGGGCGAGCGCGCGATGACGGCGTAGAGCATGCCGGGCACGCGCACGTCCAGGCCGTAGCGGGCGCTGCCGTCCACCTTGGGCGGGATGTCCACGCGCGGCAGGCTCTGGCCGACGATCGAGAACGACGACGGGTCCTTGAGGGGAACGGTCTTGAAGTCCGGAAGCGGCCGCTTCGACGCCGCTTCCACGAGCTCGCCGTACGACAACCGCTGGCCGCCGGACCCGACCACGAATCCCTTGTCCGTCTTGAGAGTCGCGGGATCGACCTTGAGCTTCTCCGCGGCCGCACCCACGAGCATCGCGCGCGCCGCGGCCCCCGCCTGACGCAGGGGAACAAAGGACTCCTTGACGCTCGCGCTGCCCCCCGTCC
>JBKPBQ010000532.1:0-4417 GCA_046726955.1 Acidobacteriota bacterium | reverse complement strand
ATGGCGGACCTCACGTGTCCGAGCGGGACTATAGACTCCGCCCGTGATTCTCGAGTGGGACCTCAACAAAGCGGAGTCCAATCTCAAGAAGCACGGTGTCGATTTTCAGGAAGCGGGAACCGTTCTGAATGATCCCCTCTCGACCACCTTTCCGGACCCGGCGCATTCCGTAGACGAGCAGCGATACCTCACCATCGGTTCCTCTCTGACCGGGCGTATCCTAGTGGTAGCGCATACCGACCGGGGAGAAGCGGTCCGTCTGATCAGCGCCAGGCCCGCAACCCAGACCGAGCGCAAGTTCTATGAGCAAGACAAGTAAGACGGAAGCCGTCGACGATCTGCTACCCGAATACGATTTCTCCTCCCTCGCCGGCGCCGTCCGCGGCAAGTATCACGAGCGCTACCGAGCAGGAGTCAACCTCGTCCTGCTCGAACCGGAAGTCGCCAAGGCCTTTCCCACGGCCGCCGCAGTCAACGAGGCCCTTCGGCGGGTCATGAGAGCCACCAAAGCCTTGCGCCGCCCCACCCGCGGGCCGAGAAGGCGCAGGCAGCCGGCGAGGTCCGCGAAGGCAAAGCCACGCGGGCCTCGCCACTGATCAGATTCGACTACCATCGCCTCGACGGCGCAGAAGTAAACACCCTTTCAGCCCATGACGGCTGCAGCGAGGATGCCCGCGGACTCGCCCCGCGGCGAGTCCGCGGGTATCGTGTTCCATATGACGCTGACTTCGCTCGTGCCGCTGGCCCACGTCCAGAGCGTCAAGCGATCGATCGAGTTCTACAAGAAGCTTGGCTTTGCGGAGGGCAACACGCACACGCCCGAGGGTGGCGACGAGCCCGTCTGGGCGTGGCTCAGGTCGGGCGGCGCGCACCTGATGGTGGGCCAAGCGGGCGAGCCCGTCGATGCGAGCCAGCAGGCCGTCCTCTTCTATGTGTACTCGGAGGACGTGGTCGGGTTCCGGAGCCGACTGCTCGAGTCCGGCGTAGAGGCCGGCCCCATCAGCTACCCCTTCTACGCGCCGCGCGGGGAGTTCCGGGTGACGGATCCCGACGGGTACGTCTTGATGGTCACGCACGCGGGCTGAGTTGCCGACTGATGACCAAGGTGCTCCGCGACCGGTAATATCCCCGCCATGCGCGTGATCCTGTCGCTCCTCATCCTCGCCGGTGCCGCCCTTCTCCCGCCGGCATCGCCGCCGCCCCGGCTCGCCACCTACATGGAAGACACCGACTTCCTCGAGAAGCACGGCAAGCTCTACGTCCTCACGACGTCGTCCGGAGGCAAGGTCGCCACGTCGGCGCAGTACCAGGCGCGCGTGATGACGAGCGCCATCGACCTCGGCGGCCGCAGCCTCGGCTGGATCAACCGGGCCTTCATCGAGTCGGGACGAACGGGCACGGCCTTCGACAACTACGGCGGCGAGGACCGCTTCTGGCTCGGGCCCGAGGGCGGCCAGTACGCGCTCTTCTTCGCGCCGAGCAAGCCGTTCGTCTTCGCGAACTGGCGGACCCCGGCCGCGCTCCAGGAAGGCGCGTGGGAGGTCAAGGAGTCCAGCGCCGACCGCGTGATCTTCACGCGCGCGATGGCGCTCACCAACTACGCGGGCCGGAAGTTCACGGTCGAGGTCGAACGGAAGATCCGCGTCCTGCCCGACGCGGCAGTGGCGGCGCGGCTGGGGGTGGACCTCGACGCGGCCCGCGAGGCGGGCACGAAGTGGGTGGCCTTCGAGACGGTGAACCGGATCACGAACCGGGGCACGGAGGCCTGGACGGCGGAGAAGGGGCTGCTGTCGATCTGGATCCTCGCCATGTACGCGCCGTCGAAGGACGCCCACGTCGTCATCCCGTTCGACAGCAAGGCCGGAGGCCCAGTCGTCAACGACGCCTACTTCGGCAAGGTCCCCGCGGCGCGGCTCGAGGTGCGGCCGGACGAGGGCTATCTCGTCTTCAAGTGCGACGGCGAGCTGCGGAGCAAGATCGGCGTCGGCCCCGCGCGGGCCCGGGAATTCCTCGGCAGCTACAGCGGGTCCGACCGCCTCCTCACCATCGTCAACTTCGACAAGAAGACCGGCGCCCGCGACTACGTCAACAGCATGTGGGAGAAGCAGGCCGAGCCCTACGGCGGGGACGTCGTCAACAGCTACAACGACGGACCCGTCGCTCCGGGACAGCCGTCCCTCGGCGGGTTCTACGAGCTGGAGACGAGCTCTCCCGCCGCCGCCCTGGAGCCGGGCGCGTCGCTCGTTCACGCGCATCGCACGTTCCACTTCGTGGGGGAACGCGCGTCGCTCGACGTGATTGCCGGCAAGGTGCTCGGGGTCACGGCTTCGCGGATCGCCGAGGGGATTCGCTAGCCGTGTCCACGCGCAGGTAGGCGCCGTCGGGCACGAGGTAGGCGATCGGCCAGAGCTCGCGTCCCTGCTCTACTGCCGCCGACCAGGAGAAGGACGCGTCACCCGCAACCGCGGGCACGAGCTCGAGGCCCGGGATGACGGACGCGGCCGCCGCCGCCCAGAGACGAGAGTCTCCGCGGCCTTCGACCGCCAGCATCCGCGCTCCCAGCACCTCGCGCACGAAGCGGCAGGCGATCTCGGTGTCGTCCAGGAGCTGGAAGAAGTACGGCCGGCCGGTGAGGAGCGCGTTGTAGACGTGGTTGGCGAGGACGCCGGAGATCGGGCTCACGTAGGCGGCCGCATCGTCGAGCTTCGCGAGCTCGGGGTCGTCGATCGACTCGGCCTTGTAGGCCATCCGCGTCTCCCCGAGCCCGCGCGCGTCGAAGGAGACGAGGGCGTCCCCGCGGGCGAGGACTGCTTCGGCCTCGCTCCATTCGTCGGGCCGGATCTTGCCGGCGAGCCCCACGCGTACGACCGTGCGGCCGGCAGGACTCTTCGCGGGCCGAACGTGGACGAGAGGCAGCGCGAGGCCGCCGCTGTGACGCAGCCGATAATGGTCGATCATGGCCCCCGCGATCTCGGAGGAGCCGGTCTTCACCCACTCGATCGTTCCCGCGGGGACGGGTGCGCCGGTACGCGAGACGAGCTTCCACTCGCGGATCCCCGGGTAGCCCTCGCGGTACCGCTCCCCGAGCGAGGGATGCGCCCGATCCTTTCGGGCTTCGTAGTACTCGCGAACGATCTCGACGAGCGACCGGCCGGGCAGGCCCACGCGCACCTGGCCGGAAGGCGTTGCCCGCAGCTCCTCCGCGGACAGGGTCGTGACGGGATCGAGGCCGGCGCGCGCCGGACGTCCGAACGCGCGGTCGAGGAACGCGAAGGCCGCCGCCTGGTTCTCCGCCGAGTACTGGTGGCCGTGGTAGCCCTCGGTCATCGCCACGTCCGCGCCGTGACCGAAGCGCTCGTAGAGCGTGCGCAGCTCGCGGAACGTGCGGCGCGTCCCCTCGATCGGGAAGAAGTCCTTGACCGCGGCCGCGAGGTGCACGGGCCGCGGGTAGTCGAGGAGGAGGAGGCCCGCGTGGTCGACGCCGCGCGAGACGAGGCCGGCCGGATCCTGCTCGGGGTCGCTGTCCGGGTCCTCGAAGATGCGGTTGGCCATGCGCATGGGGAGCGCCGTCGGGAAGCAGGAGGGCAGGACGACGCGCACGCGCTCGTCGAGGGCGGAGATCCACGTGGTCTGGAAGCCCCCGCCGCTCGTTCCGGTGACCGCGAGCTTCTCCGCGTCCACTTCGGGCCGGCTGGCGAGGTAGTCGAGGCCGCGCATCCCGTCCCAGACCATGAACCGCACGAGGCTCGCCCCCGCGAGCGTGCACAGGTTTCCCAGCACGGCGTGCTCGCCGCACACGAGGTTGTAGCGGCTGCGGCCGCGGGCCGCGTCCCAGAACTGGCTGCGCTCGCCCTGGCCCACGGGGTCGAAGCAGAGCACGACGTAGCCGCGCTTGGCGAGGCGCGCGCTCAGCTCCTGGTAGGCGGGATGCGCCTTTCCCAGCGGCGCGTGGCCGCACGCCACGAGCACGGCGGGCTTGCGTCCGGCGGGCGCGTCGGGGACGTACAGGAGGGCCGTGACGTGCAGCCCGGGCAGGCTCTCGAAGACGACCTTCTCGATGCGGTAGCCGTCACGCGACACGCTGCCAGTAACGCGGGCGGCGAGAGGCGACCGCTCCTCGGGCAGGCCGCCGATGATGTCGAGGACCTTGGCCCGCAGGTCGGCCTGCAGCGCACGCAGGTCGGCTTCGGTGCGGACGGCGGCGAAGGTCGCGCGCCGCGCGTCATCCTGCTCCCAGGCCCGGTCGAGCTGATAGCGGAGGAACGGCGTGATGCGCGGGCCGGGCTCCGGCCGCGAGGTCTCGACCTGCAGCATCTCGGCAGTCGGCCGTTCGGCGGGCGCCACCACGGGGGCGGGGAGGGGCGCGCTCACGATGTCCAGGGGCGTGCGCATGAGCTATAGGCCCGGCCGGGGGTCG
>JBKPBQ010000531.1:0-11026 GCA_046726955.1 Acidobacteriota bacterium | reverse complement strand
GCCCTACACCGACCAGTTCAACCTGGGCTTCTCCAAGGACCTCGGCGCCGGCTACGCGCTCGAGCTGGAGGGCGTCTATTCCTCCGGCCACGACCTGGGCACGCGTCCGAACATCAACCTCCGGATCAACGGCGGCCCGCGCCGACTCGCGGACGTCCTTCCCGAGTCCGGCGCCACCAACTTCCGCATCGACACCTCCAACGGCGTCGCGCACTACAAGGGCGTGACGCTGGGCCTCAAGAAGCGGTGGGACGGCAAGATCCAGCTCCTGGCCTGGTACACGCTCTCCGAGGCGAAGAGCTTCAGCCAGCGCGCCACCGACGAGTTCCTCGAGTACAACGTCCTCGACATGTTCGACCCCTACAAGGCTGAGCAGGAGGCGCCCACGCGCACGGACGCGCGTCACCGCTTTACGATCAGCGGCAGCTGGGAGCCCGGGGCGGGCTTCATCATCTCCCCGGTCTTCCGCTACAAGTCGAAGACGCCCTACAACGTGATCCTCGGCGTGGACGCCAACCGTGACGGCAGCATCCTCAACGATCTGCCGCCGGGTGTCAGCACCTACAACTCCGCGCGCGGCTCCGACTTCAGCCAGTTCGACCTGCGCGCGTCCAAGACCTTCCGCCTCGGCAAGCAGGCGCGCGTGCTCCTGATCGCCGAGGTCTTCAACCTGTTCAACGACAAGAACCCCGCGGCCTTCGTGGACAACATGAGCTCCAGCGCGTTCGGCCAGCCCACGCAGTTCGCGGGAGACTTCCAGCGCGGCGAGCAGCGGCTCGCCCAGCTCGGAGTGCGCTTCGAGTTCTAGGCCGCGTCTCGTTCGTTCGTGAGAACGGGGGTCCGCAAGGACCCCCGTTTTTTTTCTCGTGACTTGTCGCCGAGCGTCAGGGGTTGGCGGCGGCCGCGCCGGGACAGGCCCCCGGAAGCTCCGCGTCGCTCTTGCCGGCCACGATTGCCTCCAGGCAGGCGAGCCTGTCGTGGTTGGAGATCGGCCTCCCCACGCCTTCCTTGCACGACTTGTCGAGCTCGTCAGAAAGGAACTCTCGCGCCTGGCGCGAGCGCTGCCAGCCGAGCGCGAGGAGCGGAAGCTGCTCTTTGTTGGTGGTGGGGCAGACGTCGATGTCCACGAAATCGTGATCAGCGACCTCCGTCTGCAGGTGCTCCAACGCGAGGCTCCCGCGTGCCGTCCGCGTGCCGAGGAGCGCGCGGACGGGCGCGAAGAGCTCCCCGAGGCTCGACGCCGTCGGGGGCGCGGGGATCGACCCCACCTCGGCCCTCGCCTGCCCGTAGCTGCGAGCGGGATCGTTGCCGATGTAGAGGACGATGAACCGGACGGACGTGTTCTCGTCACACCTCGAGCGGAGGATCCGGATCAGGTCGAACGCGGTCTCGGCCCCCGAGTTCTCGAAGTAGCCGCCGTCCACGACGTGCCCGCGCTCCCGCGCGTCCGCGGCGCGCATCAAGCCGGCCGGGCTGACGTAGGTGAAACGAGCGCTGTCGTGGGCCGCGGTGGCGAGGGGCACGTCCGCCTCCCAGGGGATGTCGGTATGCATCACCACCGCGAAGTCGTGGGCGTCGGGGATGTCCTCGACGCCGAAGCGGAGGTGGCTGTGGACGACGCGCCGTCCCGTCTCCACGTGCGTCGAGTTCAGGAGGAGCGCGGGCACGTTCCCCCGCGGTCCCTGCCACAGCTCCTGGAAGGGTGCGGCGAAACGCCTGCTGTCCGTCGTCTCGCGGAACGATGCCTCCCAGGCGTCCTCGAGCGCGGTCGCCCGGTCCAACGCGTGCACCGGGAACGGCAAGAACCACTGGAGGAGATCGGGAGCCACCATCTTCGCGAGCACGGGGGCGAGGAAGTTCCTGCTGAGGGCCGCGTCCGCACAACGCTGCAAGACACCCATTTTCGTATTCTGCTCGCCTGCAGGATCGAGGGGCTCGACCTCCGGACACGTCATCGCCCGGCCGGTTCCCTGCTCCGCCACGAGGGCCGCGAATACCGCGGACCCGAGGCTTCCCCCCGAGACGCCACTGATCGCGAAGACGTGCCGGGCGAACCGCGGCTCCTCGTCCTGGAGCCGCGAAAGGACAGCCGCGGTCCAGTATGCCGCGCGGAGGCCGCCTCCTTCCGCCGCGACGACGATGACGGGCAGGGGCGCGGAGGAGGTCCACGTCTTCCGACGGCTCTCCAGCCACTCGTCGAACGCGGCGCGCAGGAGCGGGCGCCGGTCCGACGGCCCGCCTCCCGCGAGTCGGATCGCGTGGTTGTCGTTCCAGTAGCTGAAGACCGCGGCGCAGGCGAAGGCGAGCGTCACGAGGGGAAGCTTCCACACCCGCCCCAGGAGCACGGCCGCGCTGCCGAAGAAGACGGCGTTGGCAGCGGCGACGTAGAGAATGAACATCGATCCCACTCGTTGCCCGAAGGCGACGGGAAAGGCGGTGAACGCGACGAAGAGAGCGGCGCTCGCGGCCGCGCTGGCCTGCACGGCGTGTCGCGTCCCCGGCGGGAGCGCCCTCCAGGCGGCGCAGGCGCTGTCGAGTCGGGCCAAGACAGGGTCGGCGATGGAGGGCGTCGCCGATCTCGGGGGGACGGCGGAGAGGGTAGTCGGGTGAGGCTCGGGATCGAGCGCAAACCAGCGCCGTCTTCGCGTCACGAGCACGTGGAAGACGACGGCCAGACCGGCGATGAGCACGGCGTGGAGCGCGAGCCCGGTCTTCTCTCGGGCTCCCGGCATCGCGGCGACGAAGGCGAGGGCGGCGAGGGCGAGGCTCGCCGTCCCCAGGGCGCGGGGCACCCAGAGGACGAAGCGGCGCTCGCGAGCGGCCTCGGCGCCCGTCAGCGGCTCCTCGAACCGGATCATGAGGAGCACCCGCCCCCAGTACCAGCCGCCGAGCGCCCAGACGAAGAGGGCCCCGAGAGCGCAGGCCCGGACGTAGACGGGGGTGTCCGCGTCGACGACGCCCCGCACGATGTCCTTGCCTTGGTCAACGAGGAGCAGGGGCAGCGAGCCTACGGCCAGCGAGAGCGCGCTGAAGCGGCACGTTTGCAGCACGCGGCCGAACTCCGACCGAAGGAGCGTGACCAGCGTGACGAGAAAGCTCAGCGCGATGGCGAGGACCTTGAACGCGGCGGCGAAGGAGACCACGTACACGAGGGCACGGGAGAAAGAGCGCGCGCGAACCGCTTCCAGCATCCCTGCGCGGTCCGTGTGGAGGGCGAACGCGGTGAGGACGAGGATCCCCACGTTCTCCACGACGACGTCGAGCCCGGCCGCGACCCAGGGCAGCCACTCGAAGAGCCGCCGGCGCGGCCGCTCTACGAGCGCGGCGACCCAGGCGTACGAGCTGAAGAGAAGAGCGCCGTAGGCGAGCGGAAAGAGCGTGTCGAGGAGGGAGGTGACCCACCAATGGGTGACGAGTGCGTTGGGCTCGTACTCCGTCCAGGTCTCCAGGATGCTCCGGAACTTCTCGGGCGAGAACGTGAGCTCGAGCTCGACGATCGTCGGCCCCTCCTCGGGGTGGACGGCGCGGGTCAGCGGCTTGAAGCCGCCGAAGACGATCAGGACGTTCGAGGCAAGGAGGACCAGCAGCCACTTGCCTCGGCCGAGGCGGTCCAGGATGTCGGGTAGAGACATGGCAAGCTCCTTTCCCGCTGCGCATCTCCGGCCGGTACGAGCCCGTCTATGCCGGCCGCGGCTCCCGGGAATCGATGGCCACACTCCCCGCGAGGTCGCCGAGGACGTTCGTGGCCGCGCGCAGCCGCCCGAGCGCCCAGTCCACAGTGAGTAGCAGCGGGACGAGGTCGAGGGGCAGTCCCACGGTCGCCATCACGATCGCGAGCGAGATGAGGCCGGCCTCGGGGATGCCGGAGATGCCGACGCCCGCCACCACCGCGATCGCGAAGAGCGACACCTGCTGGGCGAGCGCCAGCTCCAGGCCGTGGGCCTGGGCCACGAACACGACGGCCATGGCCTCGTAGAGCAGGATCCCGTCGTTGTTCAGGTTCGTGCCCACGAGCACGACGAGCCGCGACGAGCGGAGCGAGACGCCCAGCTTGTCGAGGGCGCGCAGCGTCACGGGGACGGTGGCGAGCGAGCTCGCGACGCCCAGCGCGAAGCCCACGGGCTCGAGCGCCGCGGCCCAGAAGCGACGGAGCGACATCCGCGCGTAGAACGCGATCCAGGACTGGTAGACGAAGACGACGTGCAGGAAGAGCCCGAGGGCCGCGGTGAGGAAGTACCACCCGAGCGGCTTGAAGGCCTCGAGGCCGTGGGCCGCGGTCACCTTGGCCACCACGAACAGCACGGCGAGGGGGACGAGGCGGATCACCGCGGAGATGGCGATCTCCGTCGCCCGCAGCAGGAAGCGGAGGGCGGGCAGGGGATCGCCGAGCCCCTCCGAATGGGCGCGGCGGAAGGCGAACCCCACGAAGAGCGCGACGAACACGACGGACAGCATCGCGTTGTCCACGAACGGCCGGAGGAGGCTCGTGGGGATGTGCCCGAGGAGGCCGCTCGCGAGCGACACGTCCTTGAGCTTGGCCGCGAGCGAGGCTCCCGTGTCCGCGGAGGAGAGGCCGGACGCGAGGAGGACCTCCTTCATGCCCTCGCCGGGCCGGATGAGCCGGGAGAGCGTCACGCCGATGGCCATCGCCAGCACGGCGTTGATGGCCACGATCATCAGGAAACGGCCGACGAGCCTCCCCTTCCACTCCGCGACGAGCACGGCCTGCACGATGCCGAAGAACACGAGAGGTACAGCGAACGCCTTCAGGAGCTCGATGACGATGCGCCCCGCGTCGCCGAGGGGGCCCGTGGCCGTGCCCAGCCAGGGGCCGGCGATCGCGCCGATGACCGCGGCGGCCAGGATCTGCAGCGGGAACGCCACCTTCATGGCGCGAAACGATACCCCGGAACACCCGTCGCCGCCTGACGTAAACTCCGATACCCGTGCTGCGACGACTCCGCGAGCGGCAGGAGTGGAGGTTCTTCGGCGCGCTGCCGAAGGCCGACCCCGTGCTCGCGACCGCCTGGTTCGTCGTCCTCGCGCTGCGCGGCCTCCTCCCCGCCGTCTTCGCGATCGCGATGGGCGTGCTCGTGAGCGCGGTGCAGCACGGCGAGCCGCTCGCCCGGCCGCTCGCCATCGTGGGGCTCACCTTCGTGCTGCTCCAGGTCCTGGCCCCGCTCCACCAGGCGATCGGGGCCAACCTCGGCAGCCGCCTCGCCGCCTGGCTCTACGACCGCCTCACCGAGGCCTCGGTCCGGCCGCCCGGCATGGGCCACCTCGAGGATCCCCGCCTGAGCGGCGATCTCACGGTCGCGCGCGACTTCGACCTCGGCATGACCGGGCCCCCGATGCACATCAACATGGACTTCATCGCCGCGGGCCTCGTCGACTTCGTGGGCGGGCTCGCCTCGGCCTGCGTGCTCTTCGCCTACGCCTGGTGGGCTCCGCTCGTCCTCGCCGGGGGCTGGCTCGCCACCCACTGGTTCCTGCGCGAGAGCGCCGTCTGGAAGGACCGCAACACGGCGGAGGTCCGCGAGGCGTCGCGCCACGCGCACTACACCTACAGCCTCGCCGTCGATCCTCCCGCGGCGAAGGAGCTTCGCCTCTTCGGCCTCGCCGACTGGGTTCTCGACCGGTTCGTGGCCCGCCGCACGCGGCTGCACGAGCTGCAGTACGAGGCCACGCGGCTGCGCGAGAAGCCGCTCCTCGCCTGCCTGCTCGTCGTTACCGCCGCGAACCTCGTGGTGCTCGTCTCGCTCGCGCTCGCCGCCGCCGCGGGCCGGATCGACCTCGGGCGTCTCGTCATGTTCACGCAGGCGGCGGTGGGCGTGGGCCGGATCGCCTTCGGCGGCCTGAGCTGGGCCCTAGACGGAGCCGCGGCCCCCGTGGCCGCCGTCGAGCGGCTCGAGCCCGCGATGGCGGGGGCCGGCGCGCTCGCCGCTGCCGCCACGCCGCCCCGGGAGGCCGGTGGACTTCCGGCGCGCGAGCTGCGCTTCCGCGGGGTCACGTTCGCCTATCCGGGCAGCGACCGTCCCGTGCTCGAGAAGCTCGACCTCACGATCCCCGCCGGATCCTCGCTCGCGATCGTCGGCCAGAACGGCGCGGGCAAGACGACGCTCGCCAAGCTCCTCTGCCGGCTCTACGACCCGCAGGACGGCGCGATCGAGGTCGACGGTGTGGACCTGCGCGCGCTCGACGTGGACGCCTGGCGCGCCCGCCTCGGCGCCGTCTTCCAGGACTTCATCCGCTTCGAGCTGCCGCTGCGCGACAACGTCGCCCCCTCCGGGGCTCCCGACGACGTCGTGCGCGCGTCGCTCGAGGAGGCGGGCGCGGCGGGCCTCGCCTCCCTCGAGACGCCGCTGTCCCGGGGCTATGCCGGAGGGACGGACCTCTCGGGCGGCCAGTGGCAGCGCGTCGCCCTCGCCCGCGCCCTCTGCGCCGTGCACCAGGGAGCGGGTCTCGTCCTCCTCGACGAGCCCACCGCCCAGCTCGACGTCCGCGGCGAGTCGGAGATCTTCGACCGGATCCTCGCCGCCACCCGCCGCGCCACCACGATCCTCGTCTCGCACCGCTTCTCGACCGTGCGCCACGCCGACCGGATCTGCGTGCTCGAGCACGGGCGAGTGGTCGAGCTCGGCACGCACGACGAGCTGATGGCGAAGGGCGGACGGTACCGAACGATGTTCGACTTGCAGGCCCAGCGCTTCGGGGCCGACACGGACGAGGAAGGGGCGGCCTATGACGTCCTCGCCTGACCGCCTCCCGCCGACGCTCTCGTCGATGTGGCGGCTCGTGAAGCTGGGCTACCGCCACGAGCCGGGGATGATCGTGCTCTCCTTCGTGCTCGCCCAGCTCGCGGCGGTGCCGGACGCCCTCATCGCACTCTTCCTGAAGTTCCTGGGTGACGGCCTGGCCGCGGGAGACCGGACGCGTCTGCTGGGGGCGGCGATCGGGCTGGCTCTCTGCTCCGTCGCCACCTGGATCCTGGGGACGGTCGCCACGCGCGTGCAGCGCCGCTTCCGCGACAAGGTCACGATCGCCCTCGAGTCGCACGTGGCGCGGCTGCAGGCGACGGCGGCCACGATCGCCCATCAGGAGCGGCCGGAGTACCTCGACCGCCTGTCCATGCTCCGCAACCAGGTCTTCGTGCTCGACCACATGTACATGTCGGTCTTCTCGACCTGCAGCTGGATCGTGCGCCTCGGTGTCGCCATCGGCCTGCTGATGTCCATCCACCCCGCGCTCGTCTTTCTCGCCCTCTTCGCCGTACCCACGGTCGTCACTTCGACCTGGCGTCCGGGGATCGAGCGCAAGGCGGAGGAGCGAGGAGCGGCGGACGGCCGGCTCGCCCGGCACCTCTTCGTGACCGCGACCTCCGCCCCGCCCGGCAAGGAAGTGCGCGTGACGCGGATCGGGCCGAGGCTCGTCCGCGAGCGGCGCGCCGCGTGGGAGCGCTGGTACGCGCTCGTGTCCACGGCCCGATGGGGGAGCGCTCTCTGGCACACGCTGGCCTGGGCAGTCTTCGCCGCGGCCTACGTCGGCGCCGTGGTGTTCGTGTCTTCGGTCCTCCGCGCGGGCCCGGGGGCCGTCCTCCTCGTGCTCGCGGCGGGGGCGCGCCTCTCGGCCTACATCGGGGCGACAGTCGGCGAGATCGGCTTCCTCCGCGGCTTCTGGGCGGAGGGGGCGCGGCGGCTCGCCTGGCTCGAAGACTACGCGGCCTCGCTCGTGGCCGCGGCGGACGAGCCCGCCCCGAGCCGACTCCGCGACGGTATCCGCTTCGAGAACGTCTCCTTCGCCTATCCCGGCACCGACCGGCTCGTGCTCGAGGGGATCGACCTGGAGCTGCCTGCGGGCTCGGTCGTGGCCCTCGTCGGCGAGAACGGCGCGGGGAAGACGACGCTCGTCAAGCTGCTCGCCAAGCTCTACGAGCCGACGAGGGGACGCATCCTCGTGGACGACGTGCCTCTCGCCCGCGTGAGGACGGACGAGTGGCGCCGTCGCCTGGCCGGAGCGTTCCAGGACTTCTTCAAGTTCGAGCTGCCCGCCCGCCACTCCGTCGGCGTGGGCGATCTCCCTCGGCTCGACGACGAGCCCGCGGTGGCGATGGCGGTCGGGCGCGCCGGCGCCGCGGACGTGGTGGAGCGGCTTCCCTCCGGGCTCGCCACGCAGCTGGGGCACACCTGGCCCGGCGGGGTCGAGGTGTCGTTCGGGCAGTGGCAGAAGATCGCGCTCGCCCGCGGCTTCATGCGCGATGCACCGCTCGTGCTCGTGCTCGACGAGCCCACGGCCGCGCTCGACGCGGAGACGGAGCACGCGCTCTTCGAGCGCTACGCGGCGGCGGCGCGCGGGAGCTCGGCGGTCGGACTCACGATCCTCGTCTCCCACCGCTTCTCGACCGTCCGGATGGCGGACCTCATTGTCGTGCTCGAGGGCTCGCGGGTGGCCCAGGTCGGGACGCACACCGAGCTCATGGCCCGCGGCGGCCCCTACGCGGAGCTCTACGGGATCCAGGCCGCCGCCTATAGATAAGGAAGGAAGGCGGGCAACCCTTTCCGGCGGAAGGGCGTCCCATGGGCGATATGAGCGGCATCGTCCGGGACCTCCGCCACGCGTTTCGCGGGCTCACGAAATCCCACGCCTTCATCGCCGTAGCCGTCGTATCCCTGGCCCTCGGGATCGGCGCCAACACCGCGATCTTCACGCTCCTCGACCAGGTGCTGCTGCGACGGCTGCCCGTCGAGGACCCGCAGGAGCTCGTCGCCCTTCGCATGGAGGGGGAGCACTACGGCAGCAACTGGGGCTTCAACGCGCTCTCCTATCCCCTCTACGTCGACCTCCAGCGGGACAACCAGGTGTTCCGCGGAATGTTCTGCCGCTTCGACACGCGCGCCAACCTGGCCTACGGCGGCGACACCGAGCGCGTGTCGGTGGAGCTCGTCTCCGGGACGTACTTCCCGGTGCTCGGTGTGGGTGCGGCCCTGGGGCGGACCTTCACTCCCGAGGAAGACCGGGACATCGGCGGCCATCCCGTCGTCGTGCTCAGCTACGCGTACTGGCAGGCGCGCTTCGCCGGCGACCCGGGCGTCGTGGGGCGCACGGCGACCATCAACGGTCGCGACATGACGATCGTCGGCGTCGCGCAGGCGGGCTTCGTGGGGATCGAGCTCGAGTCGCCGCCCCAGATCTTCGTGCCCGTCACGATGAAGACCGTACTCACCCCGGGCTGGGACGGCATGAAGGAGAGGCGCTGGCGCTGGGTCAACGTCTTCGGCCGGCTGAAGCCCGGAGTCACCGCGAAGCAGGCGGAGGCCTCTCTGCAGCCCTGGTTCAGGGGCATCCTCGAGATGGAGGTGAAGGAGGCCGCCTTCAACAACGCGGCTCCGGAGACGCGCGAGGCGTTCCTGCGGAACGTCCTGCAGGTCCTTCCCGGCGGACAGGGACGCTCGTTCCTGCGCAGCCAGCTCCGGACCCCGCTCTGGGTCCTGATGGGCCTGACCGCGGGCGTCCTGCTCATCGCCTGCGCGAACGTGGCGGGCCTGCTGGTGGCGCGGGCGGCGGGGCGGGAAAGGGAGATCTCTATCCGGGTTGCGCTGGGGGCGGGCCGGGGCCAGATCCTCCGGCTCCTCCTCGCGGAGAGCTTCCTTCTCGCCGTGGTCGGCGCTGCCGCCGGCCTCGTGCTCGCCGTGGTCACGGACCGACTGGTGCTCGGCCTCCTCCCTCCCGACCTCGCGGTCATGAACCTGAAAGCGGGGCCGGACTTCCGCGTCTTCCTCTTCGCGACCGCGGTCGCGAGCCTCACCGTGCTCCTCGTGGGCCTGCTGCCCGCGGGGACGACGCGCTCGGACGTCGCCAGCACGCTCAAGGAGCAGGCGGGCACTGCGAGCCCGCCGCACACGCGCTTCCGCAAGATCCTCGTGGGAGCGCAGGTCGCGCTCTCGGTCCTGCTCCTCGTCCAGGCCGGGCTCTTCGCGCGCAGCCTGACCAACCTGCGCGAGCTGGGCACGGGCTTTCCCACGGAGAACCTCGTCGTCTTCAACCTCAATCCCTCGCACGCCGGCTACGACGCCAAGCGCAGCTTCGCCTTCCTCGAGCAGCTCACCGACGAGCTGCGCGCCGTGCCCGGCGTCCGCGAGGTCGGCCTCGCCTCCATGGCCATCATGGTGGGGAACGAGTGGGACCGCACGGTCACCATCGAGGGCCACTCTCCCAAGCCGGGAGAGGAGCCCGCGCCCTACATGAACGCGATCGGCCCCGGCTACTTCGCGACGCTGGGCGTGCCCATCCTGGCCGGTCGCGACTTCACGCGGCAGGACACGGACGTGATCAAGCACGGGCCGCGCGACGACGACTGGACGGCGCGCGTCGTCATGGTCAACGAGAAGTTCGCCCGCCGGTTCTTCGGCGATGCGCAGAGCGCGCTCGGCCGCCACGTCGGCTTCGGCGGCGACCCCGGCACCCCCACGGACATGGAGATCGTGGGAGTGGTGAAGGACATCAAGTACATGAACATCCGCGACGAGATCCCCATCCAGATGTTCGTGCCCTACCTGGCCGACCGTCGGGCAGGGAGCATGAACGTCTACATCCGCGCGCAAGGCGCCCCGGAGGCCATGATCGCGACCGCGCGCGAGCACGTGCGCCGGCTCGACCCCAACATCCCTCCCTACGACATCCGCACCATGGAGCACCGCGTCACCGACTCGCTCCTCATCGAGCGCCTCGTGGCCGGGCTCTCCACCGTCTTCGGCTTCGTGGCCGCGCTCCTCGCCTGCGTGGGGCTCTACGGCGTCATGGCCTACGGCGTCGCCCGGCGCACCCGCGAGATCGGCGTGCGCATGGCCCTCGGGGCCTTCGAGAAGGACGTCGTCTGGCTCGTCCTCAAGGAGGTGGTCGTGCTCGTAGGAGTCGGCGTCGCGCTGGGCCTTCCCGCAGCGGTCGGCCTCTCCCACTGGGTGCGCAGCCAGCTCTTCGGCGTGAGCTTCGCCGACCCGGCGACGCTCGCCCTCGTCACGGCGAGCCTCGC
>JBKPBQ010000530.1:0-5291 GCA_046726955.1 Acidobacteriota bacterium | reverse complement strand
TCCAGGAACAGGGTGCCCCGGTTGGCCCGCTCGAAGACGCCCCGATGCAGCCGATCGGCGCCGGTGAAGCTGCCGCGCTCGTGGCCGAACAGCTCGCTCTCGATGAGGTTCGCGGAGATCGCCCCGCAGTTCACGGGAAGGAACGCTTCCTTGCGACGGCGGCTCAGGGAGTGGATGGTCTGGGCCACCACCTCCTTCCCGGTGCCGGTCTCTCCGGTGATGAAGATGCTGGCGTCGCTTCGAGCCACGCTGTCAATCAGCGCATAGACTCCTTGCATCGCCGGGCAGGCTCCGACGAGCAGCCCGAACCGACCGAGCTTGCGCAGCTCGTGCCGCAGCGTCCCGATCTCTCCTTTCATCTCCAGGGTGCGGGCCAGGTTGGCCAGCACGACCTTGAGGCGGGCGTAATCGACGGGCTTGGTCAGGTAGTCCGTGGCTCCCCGCCGGAGGGCGTCCACCGCGGACTCGACGCTCGCGTTTCCGGTGATCAGGACGACTTCGGGGGCCCCGGCCGGCGCCGAAGGGTCCAGAAGATCGAGACCGCTTCCGTCGGGCAAATGGATGTCGATGAGCGCGATGTCCGGCGGGTCGGCCGTGATCGCTTCGCGAGCCTGCTTCAGGGTCGCGCACGTGGTCACGACGAAGCCCTCGCGCTTGACGAGCTCGGCGAGGACTTCGAGAACTTCCAGGTCGTCGTCCACGATGAGCGAGCGGGGCGGTGCCATGGAAAAACTCCAGAACCTGGATGTGGGCTGCACTCCCAGTATCCGCCACGAGGCAGCCGCGGCGCAAGGGCGCTCCCCGGCTCGTGCCACCGTCCGGCCACTGGTAAAGCAGGGCTTCGAGACGTATGCTCCGCGACAGACGCGCGCGTCAAGGCCTTCCCTGAGACCGGCGACGCTGCTCGAAAGGAAGAGCCTGACAGCGCCTCGTCCACTCTAATGCCGGAAAAAGCGCCCCCGCGGGACCGCGTGCGACGCGCCCCGAGCCCCGGAGGGCACGACCACGCTCCGGTCCCCGAGACGCACGCTCCTGTCGCCGAAGAGCCCGGCCCTGGTCGTTCCGTGACACCACGCTACCCATTCCCTATCGTCGGCATAGGAGCGTCGGCGGGCGGCCTGGAGGCCTTCCGGCGCCTGCTCGGAGCCCTCCCGATCGATACGGGGATGGCCTACATCCTCGTCCAGCACCTCGACCCGCGTCACGAGAGCGTCCTCGCCGAGCTTCTCTCGCACGCCACCAGGATGGCCGTCGCCGAAGTGAAGCGCGACGTGCGGGTCGAACCGAACCGGGTCTACGTCATTCCGCCGTCCGAGGACATCGTCCTCGCCGATGGGATGCTGAAGCTCGTGCCTCGGAACCAGACCGGCAGCTCGCACATGCCCATCGATTCCTTCCTGCGGAGCCTGGCCGAGGTGCAGGGAAACCAGGGCATCGGGGTGATCCTTTCCGGCATGGCGTCGGACGGGACGCTCGGGCTCAAGGCGATCAAGGCCGAGGGGGGTATTGCCTTCGCCCAGGATCCGCAATCGGCCCAGCAGGACGGCATGCCCCGGAGCGCGATCGCCGCCGGGTGCGTGGATTTCGTCCTCGGGCCCGAGGGGATCGCGCGGGAGTTGGGACGTCTGGGGAGCCACCCCTACGTCGCCACCTTCGAGCCGAGCCTCACGCCGGCGGATGCACCCCTCGGTGTGAAGCCGCACGAGGAGGACGGCCTCGGCAAGATCCTCCTCCTGCTGAGAAGGACCAGCGGCGCCGACTTCAGCGCCTACAAGAAGACGACACTGCAGCGGCGGATCGCCCGGCGCATGGCCGTGAACCACATCGAGACCCTGGGGGACTACGCTCGCCATCTCGAAGACGACCTGGCGGAAGCGGAAGCTTTGTACCAGGACTGCCTGATCTCGGTGACTTCCTTCTTCCGGGACCCACAGGTTTTCCAGGCCCTGAGCGAGCAGGTCCTGCCCCTCTTGCTCGAGGAAAGGCCGTCCGCCGCTCCCGTCCGGGTTTGGGTGCCGGGATGCGCGACCGGCGAAGAGGTGTACTCGATCGCGATCTGCCTGCTGGAGCGCGCGGGAGATTTTCAAGGCAACCCATCGTTCCAGATCTTCGCCACCGACCTGAGCGAGGCCGCCCTCAAGAAGGCTCGGGGGGGCACCTACCTCGAAAACCTGACCCAGGACGTCTCGTCCGAACGCCTGCGGCGCTTCTTCGCCAAGGTGGACGGCCACTACCAGATCAGCAAGGCCATCCGAGAGATGTGCGTCTTCGCCCGCCACGATCTGGCCAGGGATCCGCCGTTTTCCAGGATGGACCTCATCAGTTGCCGCAACCTGCTCATCTACCTGGAGCCGCGGCTGCAGGAGAGGGTCTTCGCCACGTTCCACTACGCGCTCAGCCCCTCGGGCTTCCTGATGCTCGGACCGGCGGAGGGCGTGGGAGCGTCCTCGGCCCTGTTCGCGCCCGTGGACGAGAAACACAAGATCTACTCCAGGAGGATGACCGCCGTCCCCGCGCACTTCCATTTTGCGCCGGGCCCCGCCGCCCGCGCGAGGCCAGCGGAGGCGGTGACGCCCATCGCCGAGGCCGCCACGAGATCCGAGGTGCCGAGGGAAGCCGATCGGCTGCTGCTGGCGCGATACGGTCCGGCGGGCGTCGTCGTGGACGATGGCCTCGACATCCTGGAGTTCCGGGGCGACACCGATCCCTTCCTGGAGCACACCCACGGTCAAGCCAGCTTGAACCTGCTCCAGATGGCCCGCAAAGGGCTCCTGGTGGAGCTGCGGCAGGCGATCGAGGAGGCACGAAAGAAGGACGCGCCCTCGCGGAAGGAAGGCGTGCGGATCCGAAGCCGGGGGCAGCTGCGCAACGTGAACCTCGAGGTCATCCCGATCAAGGGCCGCGCCGCCGCGGCGCACTGCCTGCTCGTCCTCTTCGAGACCCACCGGGAGTCTTCGCCCGCAGCGAGGCACGCGGCGCGGGTGCCGTCCCCCCTTCCCGTCGCCAAGGCCAAGGACCGGGAGATAGAAGGACTCAAGCGGAAGCTCGCGGAGACCGCCGAATACCTGAACACGGTGACGCACGAGCACGAGGCCGCCCTGGAAGAGCTGCAGTCCACGAACGAGGAGGCCCTCTCCAGCAACGAAGAGCTGCAGAGCGTGAACGAGGAGCTACAGACCGCCAAGGAGGAGATCCAGTCCGCCAACGAAGAGCTGTCGACACTCAACCAGGAGCTGCAGGACCGGAACGTCGCGCTCGCGCGGGCCAACGACGATCTCCTGAACCTCTTCGGAAGCGTCAACATCCCTATCGTCATGGTGGGGCACGACCTCCGAGTGCGGCGCTTTACCCCCGCGGCCGAGAAGCTCTTCAAGCTCATTCCTACCGACATCGGGCGCCCGTTGGGCGACCTCCGGACCGACGTCGCGGCCGTCGAGCTGACGCGGGAGGTCGGAGAGGTGATGGACACCGTGAGGGCGAGCGAGCGCGAGGTCCGGGACGGGCAGGGCCGCTTCTACGTGATGCGGGTCCGGCCCTACCTGACCCGTGAGCACAAGATCGACGGCGCGGTGGTGGCGCTTCTGGACGTGGATGCGCTGAAGCGCAGCGCGGAGGAGACCCAGCGCGCCCTGGACGCGGCCAGCGCCATCGTGGCCACGGTGCGGGAGCCCCTCCTGATCCTGGACGGCGAGGTACGGGTCGAGAAGGCAAATCGTGCCTATTGCCAGACCTTCCACGTCCTCCCGGAAGAGACTCAGGGAAGGCCGTTGTGGGAGCTGGCAAGCGGCCAGTGGCAGCGGCCCGACCTGCGGGCTGCGCTGGAAGACGTCCTGGCCAGGGACCGCTCCTTCGAAGACTTCGAGGTCGAACTCGATCTCCCGCGGATGGGCCGGAGGACGATGGTCCTCAATGCCCGCCGCCTGCACCACGAGGGAGGGAGCGGACGAATCCTCCTCGCGATCGAGGACCGCACGGAAGCCAAGCGCGCCGAGCAGCAACGAGAGATGCGGCTCGTGAAGGAGCAAGACGCCCGCGAGCGGGCAGAGGCGGCCGACCAACGCAAGGACGAGCTGGTCGCTACCGTTTCCCACGAGCTGCGCGCGCCGCTGACCGTCATCGGGGGCTGGGTGGAGATCCTGTCCGAGGCCAAGCTCGACCCCGCGACATTGGCCAAGGGTCTGGAAACGATTGCGCATGGCGTCAAGGCCCAGGAGCGGCTCATCGCCGACCTCCTCGACCACTCCCGCATCGTCTTCGGGCAGCTCCGCTTGTCACGTGACCCGTTGGACCTGGTCGCGATCGCGGAGAGAGCGATCGAGAGCGTGCGCACGGCGGCGGAGGCCAAAGGCATCCGCCTCGAGCTCTTGGGCGACCACGTCGGAAGCGTCGTGCTGGGTGACGCCGACCGCATGCAGCAAGTGCTCTGGAACCTTCTTTTCAACGCGGTGAAGTTCACACCGCCAGGCGGTCGAGTCGAGCTCTCCATCGGAAGGGCGGAGAGCGGTGTCGAGGTCACCGTGAGGGACACCGGCGAGGGCATCCCCGCGGCCCGCCTGCCTCATCTCTTCGAGAGCTTCCGTCGGGGGCGCGAGGCGCTCGGCCACCGCCAGGCAGGGCTCGGCCTGGGCCTCACCCTCGTGCGCGAGCTGGTCGAGCTGCACGGCGGTACGGTTCGGGCGGAGAGCGCGGGCGAGGGGCAGGGTGCCACCTTCACGATCGTTCTCCCCCACTCCGCGGGAGAGCGAGACGCGCCGTCAAGGACGGGTGGGGCCTGATGGATGACACGTCGAAGACGATCGCCGTCGAGATTCTGACGGCGCGCATTCAGGCCGCGGAACTGGTGTCGCTCGTACAAGAGCAGGGGTTCGCGGTCGTGTGCATCGCCGATCTGCCATCCAGCGAGCCGTCAAAGACGCACGCTGCGTAGCGCCCCGGCCCTACCGGACCTCCCTCGGAATCGAGGCGGCTTCGGATGGCGTCAGCCGCGAGCGATCGCAGTACCCGCGGCGATCCCGACACGCCGTGTAGTTGCGCACGCGCTCGGCCCTGGCGAGAGCCTCGGCTTGCGGTGGAGTGAGCAGGGAATAGTCGCAGCTGTCTCGACCTTCCCGGCACTCCGAGATGTTGCTCGGGCGCACCGCAGCCCTCACTTCGGCGGCTTCCCATCCGTCCAACTTGGAGCGGTCGCATCCCTCGAAGCCGTGCCGGCAATCCGAAACGTTGCGCTGGCGTTCGGCCAGCGCCACTTCCCTCGCTTCCGTCGGGGTCAGTTCCGAGTAGTCGCAGCCCTC
>JBKPBQ010000529.1:0-20311 GCA_046726955.1 Acidobacteriota bacterium | reverse complement strand
GGGGCGACGATCGCCACCGCTCGCGCCGGAGCGAGCGGGCCCGACTCGCCGAGCTCGGCCTCCAGTGTGCGCCCCTCGAGCAGCTCCATCACCAGGAACGCGATCCCCGACTCCGTGACCCCGAAGTCCACGACCGACACCGCGTTCGGGTGGCGCACGCGGCAGGCGGAGATGCCCTCGCGGCGGAAGCGGTCGAGCGCGGTGGGCTCGGCGATGCCGCCGAGGGCGAGCACCTTCACCGCTACGGGCTGGTCGAGCTCGAGGTGGCGGCCGCGGAAGACGGCGCCGAAGCTGCCGCCGCCGACGCGCGCGTCGATCCGGTAGCGTCCGTCGAGGACGCTCCCCGGCTGCACGTCGCCCGACGCGCCGAGGTCGCTGGCCAACAGTGGCGGCGCCATTGCGGCCGCGGCCGCGGTGCGGGTGCGGAGGTGGGCCTCGATCCGCGCCTTCACCACCGGGAAGTCGATGGGCTTGGTCACGTAGTCGTTGGCTCCCCTCCCGAGGGCGTCGACGACGTCCGCGCTCTCCGTGCGCGCGGTGACCATGATGACGGGTAGCTCGGAAGCCGAGCGCGTCTCGCGGATGCGCGTCAGGACCTCGAGCCCGCTCATCTCCGGCATCATGATGTCGAGCAGGACGAGGTCCACCTGCGCTCGGCCCAGGATCTCGAGGGCCTCAGGCCCGCTCTCAGCCATCCGAACCTCGTAGCCGACGCGCTCGAGGCGCCGCGCGAGGAGCTCGCGGTTCGCCAGGTGGTCGTCGACGACGAGGAGGGTCGCGCTCACGCGCGCGCCGCCGGAGGGCCAGCCTGGAGGTAGCGGCCCGGAAGAGCCCGCCCGAGCCGCGGCGCGATCGCCCGCGAGGCGGCCGCGACCTTCTCGAGATCCACGCCGGTCTCGATCCCCATGCCGTGCAGCATGTACAGGAGGTCCTCGGTCGCGAGGTTGCCGCTCGCTCCCGGCGCGTAGGGACAGCCGCCGAGACCGCCCGCCGAGCTGTCCACGATGGAAATGCCCGTCTGCAATGCCGCGAGGACGTTGGCGAGCGCCGTCCCCCGCGTGTCGTGGAAGTGCACGGCGAGCGCGGAAGACGGCACCGCCTCCTTCAGCCGCCCCATCACGTCCGTGACCTGCGACGGCACGGCGACGCCGATCGTGTCCCCGATCGAGACCTCGTCGCAGCCCGTCTCCACGAGGCGCCAGGCCACCTCGACCACCTTCGCCGGCTCGACCCTGCCCTCGTAGGGACAGCCGAAGCACGTCGAGACGTATCCGCGTACCCAGAACCCCTCGCGCCGCGCCTCGGGGACGAACTCGCGGAAGCGGTCGAACGACTCGTCGATCGAGGCGTTGATGTTCTTCTTGTTGAAGCTCTCGCTGGCCGCCGTGAAGACGGCGATCTCGCGGCACCCCGCCTCGCGGGCGCGCTCGAAGCCCTGCCGGTTGGGGACGAGCACGACGCGGCGCGACGCCCCGCGCGGCTTCACGCGGCGGAAGACCTCGTCCGAGCCCGCCATCTGCGGAACCCATTTCGGCGAGACGAAGGCGCCCGTCTCCACCACGGGGAGACCGGCGTCGAGGAGCCGATCGCAGAACTCCACGCGGTCGTCCACCGAGAGCTTCGCCGCCTCGTTCTGGAGCCCGTCTCGCGGGCCGACCTCCACGACCGTGACCCGGCGCGGCAGCTCCATCACTCGAGCTCGACCAGCGCGAGGCCCGGCGCCACCATGTCCCCGACCTTCGCGGCCACCGACTTGACCGTGCCCGCGCGGGGCGCGCGCAGCGCGTTCTCCATCTTCATCGCCTCGACCACGACGAGCTCCTCGCCGCGGGCGACCGCCTGTCCGGGCGAGACGCGCACGGCGATCACCTTGCCGGGCATGGGCGCCTCGAGCGCGCCCGTGGCCTGGCGCGCGAGGGAGCGGCCGCCCTTCTCCTCGGTCATGCGATAGGCGACCCCCTGCCAGAAGAGGTGGATCGTCTCGCCGTCGCGCACACAGTGGAAGGTTCGCGGACCGCCGCCGCCGCCGTCGTGCAGGAGGAAGACGCCGGGCGCCGTCTCCTCGACCCTCAAGGCGAAGTGCTCGTCGCCGACCGCGACTTCGAGCCCGTCTCCGCTCGTGCGGATCCCCACCTCGCGCGACTCGTCGCCGCAGGCGATCCTCACCGGCCTTCTCCCAGGCGCCACCCGCCGAGCTCCGACCACGGCGAGGAAGCTGCGGCCGACGAGCCCCGTGCCGATCCGTTGGCGGATTGCGAGGCGAGGGCGGCCGCCGCGGCGGCGAGCGCGATCGCGGGCGGACAGGCCGGCGTGGCGAGCTCCCGGAGGTGCTCGTCGATGAAGCCGGTGTGGAGCTCGCCCGCACGGAAGGCGGGATGCTCGACGATCGCCCGGAGCCGGGCCAGGTTGGTGACGACGCCCAGCACCACCGTGCGGGCGAGAGCCTCCGTCATCCGGGCCACGGCCTCCTCGCGGTCGGCGCCCCAGGTGACGAGCTTGGCGAGGAGCGGGTCGTAATGCACCGTGACCTCGGAGCCGGCGGCGATCCCGCTGTCCACGCGGATCCCTGGTCCCTCCGGAGGGACGAAGTGGAGGACGCGTCCGGGAGACGGCAGGTCGTCGCGATCCGGGTCCTCCGCGTAGAGCCGGCACTCGAGGGCGTGACCGCGCGCGACGACATCCTCCTGCCGAATCGGCAGCCGATGCCCGGCCGCGATCTCGAGCTGGAGGCGCACGAGGTCGAGCCCGGTGACCGCTTCCGTAACCGGGTGCTCGACCTGGAGCCGCGTGTTCATCTCGAGGAAGAAGAAGCGTCCCTCGGGGTCGAGCAGGAACTCCACCGTGCCCGCGTTGCGGTAGGCGGCGGCGCGGGCGGCGGCGACACCCGCCGCGCAAAGGGCGGCGCGGAGCGGCGGCGTGAGGGCGGGGCTCGGCGTCTCTTCGACCACCTTCTGATGGCGCCGCTGGACGGAGCACTCGCGCTCGCCGAGGTGGATCGTCTCTCCCGTCGCGTCCGCCAGTACCTGCACTTCGACGTGGCGCGACTTCTCGAGGAAGCGCTCGAGCACGACCGCGTCGTCGCCGAAGGAGGCGCGGGCCTCGCGCCGCGACGCGGCGAGGGCGCCCAAAAAGTCCGCGAGGCGCGTCACCCCCCGCATCCCCTTGCCGCCGCCGCCGAGCGAGGGCTTGATCAGCACCGGCCAGCCGATGCGCTCGGCCTCGGCGAGGAGCGTCGCGTCCTGCTGGTCGTCGCCGTCGTATCCCGGGACGATCGGCACCCCCGCTCCCGCCATCAGCCGGCGCGCGCCCTTCTTGTCGCCCATCTGGCGGTGCACGTCCCCGGGCGGGCCCACGAACACGAGCCCGGCGCTCGCGACGGCGTCCGCGAAGTCTCCGTTCTGGCTCAGGAAGCCGTACCCGGGATGGACCGAATCCGCGCCCGTCCGCCGCGCCGCGTCGAGCAGACGCTCGACGCTCAGGTAGCTCGAAGACGCCTCGGGAGGTCCGATCTCGACGGCCTCGTCGCACACGCGCGTGTGCAGGGCGCCGCGATCCGCCTCGGAGTAGACGGCCACCGTCGGGATCCCCATCACCCGGCAGGTGCGCGCGATGCGGACCGCGATCTCGCCGCGGTTCGCGATCAGGAGCTTCCGGAAGAGGGCCACGTCTGATTGTGAGACGGCCTCAACGCGGGGGCAACGCGAGGCGGCCGATCCAGGACTGCTCGAGGTTGCCGAGGTAGAGCTGGCCGGAGTTCTCGCGGGCGGTGGTGACCTGGTGGACGCGCCGCCCGCCGGGGTCGTGGAAGCTCCGGAGGATCTTCCCGTCCTCGCCGACCTCCAGGACGAGACCGTACCGCGCGGGCTTCGGCCAGAGCGCGAGGGGCAGCTTGGCGAGCATCGACTTGGCCCACGGCCGCGGGTGCAGCGCGTCCGCGACGGGGTTGCGCACGGTGAACATCGCGACCCAGAAGCTGCCGCGGCGGTTGCCGTCCACGTTGTCGGCGAACCCGGGCAGGTTGTCGAGGAAGACGTCGGAGGTTCCCGCCTTCGGGCCCTTCAGCCAGTAGCGGGTGAGGCGGTAGCGGTACGTCTCGCTCACGACCAGGAAGTCCTCGTTCTGCGAGAGCGCGACGCCGTTCGCGAAGTACAGGTTGTCCAGCACCACGCGCGTTTCTCGCGTCGCCGGGTCGTAGCGCAGGAGCCGGCCGTGGGGACGCGCCTCCAACAGGTCGAAGCGGTAGTCCTGGCCCCGGAACTTCGACGTCGCGTCCGAGAAGTAGACCGTGCCGTCGCTCGCGATGTCGAGGTTGTCGATGAAGGCAAAGGGCACGCCGGCGGCTTCCGTGGAGAGGACACTCACGCGGCGCGCGCGGTCGATCGAGACGAGCCCCTTCACGAGGTCGCACACCACGAGGTTGCCCGCGGCGTCGAAGCGGAGGCCGAGAGGCCGGCCGCCGGTGGTCGCGTAGTCCTCGAGCTTGCCGTCGGCGCCCAGGCGAACCACCTTTCCATCGAGCGTCGCCGCGTAGACGCGTCCTTCCGCGTCGAAGGCCAGGTCCTCGGGGCCGTGGACGGCGCCTTCGGCGAGGAGCGCGGCGTCCCGGAGCGCTTCGTTAGGCGCCAGGGGACCCGTGAGCGCGGGGGCGGGCGGCGGAGCCCACGCCTCGGGCTTGACGGGCGATGGCAGGAGGACGAGGCCGACGGCGAGGAGCAGGAGGAGGGCGAGGAGGACCCGGACCACTCAGGATCCCCAGGAGGGCTTGCGCTTCTCCAGGAACGCCCGCATCCCTTCCTGGCCCTCGCGGGAGACGCGCAGGTCGGAGATGCGCTCGACCGTGTAGCGCTGCACGTCCTCCACTCGCGTCCACGCGACCTCGCGGATGAGCGCTTTCGCCTCCGCGATGGCCCGCGGTCCGGCCTGCAGCAGCTCCTTGACCCGGCCGTCCACCGCGGCGTCGAGGTCGTCGGGAGGTACTGCCGCCCGCACGAGGCCGATCTCGGCCGCGCGCACCGCCTCGAAGCGCTCGCCGGTGAGGAAGAGCTCGCGGGCCGCGGACTCCCCGATCTTCCCGACGACGTAGGGCGAGATCACGGCGGGTATGATGCCGAGCCGCACCTCGGTGAATCCGAACTGGGTGCCGAGGGCGGCCACCGGGATGTCGCAGGCGGCCACGAGGCCGGCGCCCCCGCCGAGCGCCGCTCCGTGGACGCGGGCCACCACGGGCTTGGGCGAGTTGTAGACGGTGAAGAAGAGGTCGGCGAGGCCCTGGGCCTCGCGCACGTTCTCCTCGCGCGTGAAGTTCGAGGCCGCCTTCATCCACTGGAGGTCGCCGCCCGCGCAGAACGAGGGGCCGCGGCCGCCCAGCACGATCACGCGCACGCCGTCGGTCGCCCCGAGGTCGAAGAGCGTCTTCCGCAGCTCGGTGACCATGAGCCCGTCGAAAGCGTTGCGCACGTCGGGACGGTTGAGCCACACGCGGGCCACCGCTCCCTCGAGCTCGACCTCCACCCGTTCGAGCTGCATGTGCGGCCAACGTTACCACGTCGGCCTGGCGCCGCGCCTTCGAGGGGCTGAAGGCCCGCGTCGAGAGCTGAGGCGCCAAACTTACCGCCCGGAAAATCCTAGTATCGGAGGAGGGAGATGCAGGCCCTCCTCCTCAAGTACGGCTACGCCCTCCTCTTCGTCGGCGTGATGGCCGAGGGCGAAACGTTCCTTCTCGTGGGAGCGTTCCTCGCCCGCCAGGGCGTCCTGATCCTGCCCGCGGTCGTCTTCGTGGCGATCGTCGCCAACAGCACCATCGATCAGATCTACTTCCAGCTCGCGCGTGTCCGCGGCCGGGCCTGGCTGGAGCGGCGCTTCGCGAAGAGCCCGCGCTTCGCGAAGCTCGTCGACCTGATGTCGCGCCACGCGCGCTGGGTGCTCCTGGCGAGCCGCTTCGCCGTGGGCTTTCGGATCCTCATTCCCGCCGCCTGCGGCGCGATGGGGATGCCGCCGCGCACCTTCACGTCCCTGAACCTCATCGCGAGCGTGCTGTGGGCTGTGCCGACCGCGCTCGTCGGCTACTACCTCGCCGGACCCCTGGCCGCCCTCCTGCCCCGGCTCCGCCACTACGAGCTGCTGCTGGCGCTCCTCGTCGTCGCGATCCCCGCGCTCGTCTTCGCGACGCGGCAGGCCCGGCGGCTCTTCCCCTGGCGCGAGCTGCACGCGGTGGACGTCCACGCGCTGGTACCGCTCGTGGTGGGACTGATGGGCCTCTTGAACATCGTCTCAGCCCTGCTCACCCGCCCCCACGGGCTCGTCGTCCGGGTGGGGAGCTGGTTCCCCTTCGAGCTCACCCACCACAGCCGTCCGCTGATGCTGTTCGCCGGCCTCGCCCTCCTGACCGTCACCGACAACCTGCGGCGGCGGAAGGCGCTCGCATGGTGGATCGCCGCGGTCGCCCTCGCGGTGTCGCTCCTCTCCCACGTCGGCCGCGGCTTCGACCTCCACCACTCCGTGGTCGCCGCCGTCCTCCTCGGCTACCTAATCGTCTTCCGGCGCCGCTTCCACGCGCGCAGCGATCCCGCCTCGCTCCGCTTCGGGCTCCTCATGGTCCCAGTGGTGGCCGGCCTCGTCCTCGTCTACGGGACGCTTGGGCTCGATCATCTCCGCGCCGAGTTCGACTGGCCGGCGGGGACGACGCCGGTCAGCCAGGCGTTCGCCGCGGGCATCGCGATCCGCGACCCCGACGTGCAGCCACTGACCCAACACGCCGCGCGCTTCCTCGGCTCGGTGGAGATCGCGGGATGGCTGGGGCGGCTCTACGTCCTCGTGCTGCTCCTCCGCCCCGTCGTCCTGCGCGATCGCCTGGAGGCGCCGGCGGAGGCGGTGGCGCGGCTCTTCCGGACGTGTGGAAGCCGCTCGCTCTCCGCGTTCGCGGTGCAGGACGACAAGCACCACCTGCAGGTAGCGGAGGGACGCGGGCTCGTCGCCTACGCGGTCCGGGGCGCAGTCGCGCTTGCCTGCGGGGATCCGCTCGCCTCCGACGAAGCGTTCTCGGCCGCGGTCTCGGACTACCTCGCGTACACGAGGCGCAACGGCTGGACGCCGTGCGTGTACGAGGCCTCCGAGGATCGCCTGCCCGTGTACCAGTCGATGGGCCTGCGGTCGCTCAAGATCGCGGAAGAGGCGCTCGTCGACCTCCCGGAGTTCTCGCTCGCGGGCGGCAAGCGGGCGGGCCTGCGCTCGATGGCGAGCAAGGTGAGGAAGCTCGGGCTCGTCGTCGAGAAGTACCGGCGTCGCGAAGCCCCGGACAGCGGCCTCGACGAGCAGCTCGAGGAGATCTCGGAAGAGTGGCTCGCCGAGAAGAGGCTCGGCGAGCTCGGCTTCACGCTCGGCCGCTTCAACCTCGAGGCCCTCGACGCGGCCGACGTCTTCGTCTGCCGTGACGGCGAGCGCGTCGTCGCCTTCTGCACGTGGCTGCGCTACCGCGCCGGGGAGGCGGCGGTCGTCGACGTCATGCGGAAGAGGCAGGACGCCGTCTCCGGCACGATGGACCTCCTCCTCGCGGAGGCCCTCCTCAGCCTGAAAGCGGAGGGGCTGCGCGAGGCGAGCCTCGCCAACGCGCCCCTCGCCAACGTCGGCGCGCCGCGCCGGGCCCTCGACCGCGGCGTCGCCCTCCTCTTCGAGCGCCTGAACGGCTTCTACGGGTACAAGAACCTTTTCCAGTTCAAGAAGAAGTTCGCGCCCCGCTGGGAGGGGCGCTTCCTCGTCTATCCGCGGGACGCCGACCTGCCCCGCGTCGTCTACGCGATGACGACCCTCCACGCCGAGGGCGGGCTGCTGCGGCTGCTCTTCAGGGGCTGAGGCTCAGCTCTTCGGCGGCTCCGCGAGGCGGATGTCGACCATGAGGTCGCGCGCCAGCCGCTCGAAGCTCTCCCGCAGCTCGTGCGCGTCGACGCCGGCGGGGACAGACACCCGGGCGCGGGCGCGGAACGTGCGGTCGCCGGTCATGGGCGCGCTGAAGACTTCCGTGTCCAGCTCCTCGATGTTCACGCGGCGGCCGGCCAGGACGCGCGACACCTCGTGGAGCAGCCCCGGACGGTCCAGGGCGAGGAGCTCGACCTCCATCGTGCGCGAGGAGAGCGCGTCCTCCGCGCCCCCGGCGACGGTCTGTAGCTGGAGACCGCCCGATTCGAGCGCGGCGAGCGCCTGGCGCACCTCGCCCGCGCGCTCGGCCGGCACCTCTATCCGGACGAGGCCGGCGAAGTGTCCGGCGAGGTGCGCCATCCGCGCCTCGAGCCAGTTGCCGCCGTGCTGCGCCACCGCGGCGGCGATGGCTTCCACGAGACCGGGACGGTCTCGCCCGATCACGGTGATCACGATGTCGGCCATGGCGCGCTTCCCCTGTGGGTCCGCATTATAGGGCGCGGCCGCATCGCCGGACCTCTGGGTCCTTCTCTCTCCTGCTGATTGCCGGTCGCCGGGAGCCGCGCGACAATCCCGGAAACTCACGAGGAGCCTCACCCATGCCGACGCCCGCCTTCGGAGGGCCCCGATCTCCGCGGCAGAGCGCCCTCGTCGTGACGGCCATGCTGGCCATGATCTCCGTCCCGGCGGCGATCACGCTCGACACCGTCCGCCACCCCGCGAGGCTCCAGGTCTCGAGCCCCGATCCCACACCCCACGGGTACACGTGGAGCCTCCTGCTGTGGATCGTTCCGATCCTCGTCATCGCGCTCTGGTTCCTGTCCCGTGACGACCTGCGGATCCCGAAGAAGGCCTTCTTGCGGACGATCGCCATCCTCGTCCCCCTCGGCTTCGGCCTGGACTTCTTCTTCGCGAGCCGCTTCTTCGTCTTCCCGAACCGCGGGGCCACCCTGCAGATAGACGCGCCCGCCCTCGGCCGGCCCGTGCCCGTCGAGGAGTACGTGTTCTATCTGACGGGCTTCATCGCCGTGCTGCTCATCTACGTCTGGCTCGACGAGTTCTGGCTGGCCGCCTACAGCGCGCCCGATCGCGCCGAGGCGGCGAAGAGGATGACCCGTCTGGTGAAGTTCCATCCCTCTTCCCTCGTCGTCGGGCTCCTCCTCGTCGCGCTCGGCGTCGCCTACAAGAAGCTCTTCTCCGAAAGCCCTGAGGGCTTCCCTGGCTATTTCACGTTCCTCGTGGCGGCCTCGTTCATCCCCTCCGCGGGTTTCCTTCCCACCGCCCGCCCATTCATCAACTGGCGGGCCTTCAGCCTCACGATGTTCCTGATCATGCTCGTGAGCCTTCTGTGGGAAGCGACGCTGGCCATCCCCTACGGGTGGTGGGGGTACGAGCCCCGACAGATGCTGGGCGTGTTCGTCGACGCCTGGTGGGGGTTGCCGCTCGAGGCGGTCTGCGTCTGGGTCGCGGTGACCTACGCGACCACGATCGTCTTCGAGGTGGTCAAGCTCTGGCTGGCCTCGGGCAAGAAGGCCCGGCACGCGTTCCTGGGCGGCGACGCCGCCCCGTAGACCCGGTCCCGAGGCGGCGGTTCCGCGGCGGAGGGCGGGAGCGCGTGCGCTACATCCGGAAGACGCCGAAGCGCGTCTCGGGGATGGGCGCGTTCAAGGCCGCGGATATCCCGAGACCGAGGACGGTTCTCGTGTCGGCGGGAGGGATGACGCCGTCGTCCCAGAGACGAGCCGTCGAGTAGTAGGGGCTTCCCTCCTCCTCGTACTTCGCGAGGATGGGAGCGCGCAGGGCCTCGACCTCCGCGGCGGTGAGCGGCTTGCCCTGCCGCTCGCGCTGCTCCTGCTTGACCTGGGTGAGGACGGAGGCCGCCTGCTCGCCGCCCATGACGGAGATCCGCGCGTTCGGCCACATCCAGAGCTGGCGGGGCTGGTAGGCGCGGCCGCACATCCCGTAGTTGCCGGCGCCGAAGCTGCCCCCCGTGATCACCGTGAACTTCGGGACGGCGGCGTTCGCCACCGCGTGGACCATCTTCGCCCCGTCCTTGGCGATGCCTTTCTGCTCGTACTCCTTGCCCACGATGAAGCCCGTGATGTTCTGCAGGAACACGAGCGGGATCTTCCGCAGGCAGCACATCTCGATGAAGTGCGTGGCCTTGAGCGCGCTCTCCGAGAACAGGACACCGTTGTTCGCGAGGATCCCCACCGGGTAGCCCATGACGTGCGCGAAGCCGGTGACGAGCGTCGGCCCGTAGCGGGCCTTGAACTCCTGGAAACGGCTGCCGTCCACGATCCGCGCGATCACCTCGTGCACGTCGTAGCTCTTGCGGATGTTGGCGGGCACGATCCCGCCCATCTCGCGCGGGTCGTAGCGGGGATCTTCCGGCTCGTCGCGGTCCCACGGCATTTCCGGACGCGACGTGAGCCCGGCCACGACGTCGCGCGCCCACTCGAGAGCGTGCTCGTCGTCCTGCGCGAAGTGGTCGGCGACGCCGGAGAGACGCGTGTGGACGTCCGCGCCCCCGAGCTCCTCCGCCGTCACCTCCTCGCCGGTCGCCGCCTTCACGAGCGGAGGGCCGCCGAGGAAGATCGTGCCCCGGCCCTTCACGATGATCGTCTCGTCGCTCATCGCCGGCACGTAGGCCCCGCCCGCCGTGCACGAGCCGAGGACGACGCTGATCTGGGCGATGCCGGCAGCGCTCAGGCGCGCCTCGTTATAGAAGATGCGGCCGAAGTGGTCGCGGTCGGGGAAGACCTCGGCCTGCAGAGGGAGGAAGGCGCCGCCCGAGTCCACGAGGTAGACGCAGGGCAGGCGGTTCTCTGCCGCGATCTCCTGCGCCCGCAGGTGCTTCTTCACCGTGATCGGGAAGTACGTGCCGCCCTTCACGGTCGCGTCGTTGGCCACGACCATGACCTCGCGGCCGCGAACGCGCCCGATACCGGTGACGAGCCCGGCCGAAGGGGCGGCTCCCTCGTACATGCCGTTTCCCGCGAGCGCGCCGATCTCGAGAAACGGCGTCCCCGGATCGAGGAGCTTCTCCACCCGGTCGCGCACGAGGAGCTTCCCCTGCTCGCGGTGGCGGCGCACCGCCTCCTCGCCGCCGCCCGCGCGCGCCTCGGCGAGACGCCGCTTCAGGTCGGCCTCGAGGCCGGCCATGTGGGCGAGGTTCTCGCGAAACTCTGCCCCGCTCGGATCGACGTGCGATTCGATGACGGGCACGGCCGAAGTATGCCACGGGGGGACACGAGTCCCTCCGAGTCGGTACACTGGACGAGGTGCAGAGCCGGATGAACAGGCTGGGCGTCCGCCGACGTTCGTGACGCGGCGCGGGACGACGGCGATCGGCGTCGTCGCCGCGCTCTTCTTCGTTCGCACGCCTCTCCTCGCCGAAGACCTCGTGCTGTCCGGCGTCGTCGTGATCGATGGCACGGGCCGGCCGCCGCGAGCCGACCAGGACGTGATCGTCCGCGACGGGCGCATCGCCGAGGTCAGACCCCATGCGGCCTCGAGCGCCGCGGGCGTGCTCGAGCTCGGCGGGCTCTACGTGGTCCCCGGCTTCCTGGACATGCACGCGCACGTGACCTACCTGCGCGATGCCGACGCCCCCGACCCCGGCTACGACGAGGCGGTGACGCTCGAGGTGCTCCGTCTCTGCCTCGCCCACGGGATCACGACGGTTCGCAACCCCATGGCCCCCACGGTCGCGGGAGTCGCGCTCCGCGAGGCGGTGGCCGCGGGGCGCGTGCCCGGCCCGCGCATCTTCACGGCGGGCTGGACGATCAACGCCCCGCAGTTCGCCACGGAGGAGCAGGTACGGAAGGAAGTGCGGGCGCAGGCGGCCGCCGGCGTCGATTTCGTGAAGGTGTACGCCGGTCTCCCCCGTCCCCTCGTGCACGCGGCTATCGAGGAGGCGCACGCGCGCGGGATCAAGGTCATCGGCCACCTGCAGGAGACGACGTGGACGGAGGCGGCCCGCGACGGGATCGACTTCATCGCCCACGGCGCGCCCTGGTCGGCAGCCTACCTGCCGCCGGCGCGCCGCGCCCCGTACCTGGAGGCGATGCGGACCGAAGGCGGGATGAAGGCCCGGCTGCGCTGGCTCGAGTGGGTCGATCCGAGCGGTCCCGAGATCACGGAGATGGTGGGCGAGCTCGTGCGGCGCGGGATACCCGTAGACCCGACGCTCGTCGCCTACGAGACGAAGTTCCGCGGCGACGATCCGATGTACGTCGACGGCGCCGATCTGCCGCTCGCCCCTCCGCCCATGCTCGCGGGCTGGAGGAACGGGACGTTCACGTCGAGCTGGACGCGCGAGGACTACGCGCGCGGTCACGCGCTCTGGCCGAAGCTCCCTGCGCTGGTCGGGCTGTACCACCGCCGCGGCGTCCGCCTCCTCGCCGGCTCCGACCTTCCCAACCCCTGGGTCGTCCCGGGGGCGGCCTTCCACCGCGAGCTGGAGCTGCTCGTCCAATCGAGTATCGCTCCGCTCGAAGTGCTGTCGATCGCCACGAGGAACGCGGCGGCCGCCCTCGGGCTCGACGCGGGAACGATCGAGCCCGGCCGGCGGGCCGACCTCGTGGTCCTGGAGGCCGACCCCGTGGCCGACATCCGGAACACCCGCCGCATCCGGCTCGTAATGAAGGACGGCCGCGTGTGGCGACCCGCGGAGCTTCTCGCCGCCACGCGCGCCGCCCGCTGAGGAAGGAGGACGCCGGTGCCCGATGCCACGACCCTGGGACTCTTCGCCGTCGCCGCGGTCATCCTGCTCGTCACGCCCGGTCCCGCCGTCCTCTACATCGTGGCCCGAAGCGTGGAGCAGGGACGGCGCGCCGGGATCGTATCGGCTCTCGGCATCCAGGCAGGAACGCTCGTGCACGTGGCCGCCGCTGCGTTCGGCGTGTCCGCGCTGCTCGTGTCCTCCGCGCTCGCCTTCAGCGTCCTGAAGTACGCCGGCGCTTGCTACCTCGTCTACCTGGGCGTGCGCACGCTCGTCGGGAAGGACGCCGAGGCGCGCCCGTCAGCCCTGCCGCGCGAGCGGAGCCTCCTCCGGTTGTTCTTGCAGGGTGTCGTCGTGAACGTCCTCAATCCGAAGACGGCACTCTTCTTCCTCGCCTTCCTTCCCCAGTTCGTGAACCCCGCGCACGGGGCGGTGGTCTCGCAGGTGCTGGTGCTCGGCGCGGTCTTCGTGTTCCTCGGGGCCTGCAGCGACGGCACGTGGGCGCTCCTCGCCGGGTCGGCCTCCGCCTTCCTCCGCGACCACGCGGGCTTCCGTCGCGGACAGCGCTACGTGGCCGGAACCGTGTACCTCGGCCTGGGCGTCGCAACCGCGGTCTCGGGCCGCGGAAGGAGCTGAGGGAGGACGAGCCAGCTCGGACCTCCTCATAGGCTTGGCGCAGCCGTGCACAGAAGACGTGCTCCAGGACACGTTCGGCGCCTGGCCATGGTGCTACCCTGCCTCGATGGGTTCCCGGGCGAGAATCGCAGGGGGTTTGATGAGCAGGGTCGCCGCCGTCGCCTTGATTTTTGCGCTTCTGTCTCCCGCCGTCGTCTTCGCGGGAAAGAAGAAGGAAAAGAAGCACGAGACCGAGACCGTGATCGTCTTCACGGACGACGATCGTCACGCCGCGCACGTCTATTTCGAGGACAAGCATGGCCGCGGAAAGTGCCCTCCCGGCCTCGCCAAGAAGAACAACGGCTGCCTTCCTCCGGGCCAGGCCAAGAAGCGTTATGTCGTGGGCCAGAGGCTTCCCAGGGAAGTCGTCTTCGAGGAGGCCCCGGTCGAGCTCACGGTCAGGATGCGTCCCGCTCCGGCCGGGTACCGCTACGTGATGGTCGACGGCGACCTCGTCAAGCTCGCGGTCGGGACCATGATGGTGGTGGACGCGATCGACGGCCTGGTGAAGTAGCGTCGCGCTTCTCCTCCCTCGCGCCGTAAGGCGACGACCGGCCTCGCCGTCTCGAGTCGCGTATGCTTGTCTCGAGGGGGCTTCGGGCCTCGAGGAGGTCGGTAGATGCGCAGCGTCGTCGGGACTCTTCTGCTGGCAGTGCTCTGGGCCGTGCCGTCGCCGGCCGCCGACAAGCCGGAGGACGCCGCGCAGACCGCGGCCGAGTCGTGGCTGAAGCTCGTCGACGCGGGAGACTACGGCGCCTCCTGGGAGCAGGCGGCCAAGCTCTTCAAGGGCTCGGTCACGAAGGCCCACTGGAGCGAAGCCGTCGGCGGGGCTCGCGCGCCGCTCGGCCGCGTCGTCTCGCGGAAGCTCAAGTCCCGTGAGTACAAGGAGAGGCTTCCCGGCGCGCCCGACGGCAAGTACGTGGTCGTCATGTTCGACACCGTCTTCGAGAAGAAGTCGGCCGCCGTCGAGGTCGTCACCCCGATGATGGACGCCGACGGAACGTGGCACGTCTCGGGGTACTTCATTCGCTAGGAAGCCCTCTCTGTCCCGCCAGGCTGTCAATCCCGACTCCGTGTTCCGGTCCCTCGACCACGGCTTCTCGCAAGGGGTGATCGCCGAGGGGCGTCGTACGCTGCACGTGTCGGGGCAGACGGCCTGGGACGCCGGCCGGCGGATCGTCGGCGGCTCCGACCTCGGGCAGCAGGCCCGCCAGGCCTTTGCCAACCTGAAGGCGGTGGTCGAGGCCGCCGGCGGCGCCCTGGAGAACGTCGTCTCCGTGCGGATCTACGTCGTCGGCTATCGACCGGACATGGCGGGCGCGATCGGCGGCGCGCTCCGCGAGGCCTTCCCCGGTCCCACGAAGCCGGCGAGCACGTGGATCGGCGTGACGTCGCTCGCCGATCCCGCCTTCCTCGTGGAGATCGAGGCCACGGCGGTGCTCGACTAGGACGATGGCCGGCGCGCCCCCGACGATCGCGACCGACCGGCTCGTGCTGCGCCGTCCCGTGGCCGCGGACGCCGAGCGGATCTTCGAGCGCTACTCGAGCGACGCCGAGGTCACGCGCTATCTGAGCTTCCCCCGCCACGTCTCGGTCGACCAGACCCCCGCGTTCCTGGCCTGGAGCGACGCGGAGTGGGCGCGCTGGCCGGCCGGCCCCTACCTCATCGAGTCGCGCGAGGACGGAACGCTCCTCGGGAGCACCGGCTTCTCCTTCGAGAGCCCGCAGAGGGCCGCGACGGGATACGTGCTCGCCCGCGACGCCTGGGGCCGCGGCTACGCGACCGAGGCCTTGCGGGCGATGGTCGAGACCGCGCCGCAGCTGGCCATCCGCCGCCTCCAGGCCTTCTGCCATCCCGACCACCGCGCGTCCTCGCACGTCCTGGAGAAGTGCGGCTTTCTCCGGGAGGGGACGCTCCGGCTCTATGCCGAGCTTCCCAACCTCGCGCCGCGCGAGCCCTGCGACCTCCTGCTGTACGCCCGGACGTTCCCCTGACCGCATCCGTACGTCCCGACGCGCGCTACCGGCTAGAATCGAAGTTCACCCCGACCGGGAGGTCAGGTTCATGTTCGTGAACGTCCGCGTGATCACTCCGCTCGCTCTTCTCGTCCTGCTTTCCTCGCAACCCGCCGTTCCCGCCGCCGAGCCGTCGCTCTCCTACCCGTCGACGCGGAAGACGGAGACGGTGGACGACTTCAGCGGCACGAAGGTGGCGGATCCCTACCGTTGGCTCGAGGACCTCGGCTCTCCAGAGACGGCGAGCTTCATCGACACCCAGAACAAGCTGGCCTTCGGCTACCTCGGGAAGATTCCCGCGCGCGAGGCGATCGAGAAGCGGCTGACCGAGCTCTGGAACTACCCGCGCACGACCGTTCCCTTCCGCGAGGGAGGCCGCCTCTTCTACCGCAAGAACACGGGGCTGCAGCAGCAGTCGTCGCTCTTCGTGCGCGACACGCTCACCGCCGAGCCGCGTCTCCTCCTCGACCCGAACGAGCTGTCGAAGGACGGCTCGATCGCCCTCGCCACGACCTCGGTGTCCCCGGACGCCAGGTACCTCGCATACGGCCTGGCCCAGGGAGGGGCGGACTGGCAGACGATCCACGTCCGCGAGATCGAGACCGGCAAGGACCTCCCCGACCAGGTGGAGTGGTTCCGCTTCTCCGGGCTCTCCTGGACGAAGGACGGCTCGATCGCGCTCTCCACGACCTCGGTGTCGCCGGACGCGAAGTACCTCGCGTACGGCCTCGCGCAGGGAGGCGCCGACTGGCAGACGATCCACGTCCGGGAGATCGCGACCGGCAAGGACTTCCCCGACCGGGTGGAGTGGTTCCGATTCTCCGGGATCTCGTGGACGAAAGACGGCAAGGGCTTCTTCTATTCCCGGTTTCCCCAGCCCCCCGCGGGCCAGGAGCTCTCCGCGGAGCTGCTGAACCACCGGCTCTACTACCACCGCGTGGGCACGAGCCAGTCCGAGGACCGCCTCGTCTACGAGCGGCCGGACAACCCGCGCTGGTTCATCTACGGGGGGACCACCGAGGACGGCCGCTACCTCGTCGTCTACCTCCGCCAGGGCTCGGACCCGCGCAACCGTCTCTACTACGCCGACCTCGGCGACCCCCTGCAGCCGAAGCTGGACGCGCCGATCGTGCCCATCGTGGACGAGTTCGTCGCGCAGTTCGACGTGATCGGCAACCGCGGCGGGACGTTCCTCACCCGCACCGACCTCGACGCTCCCAAGCGCAAGGTGATCGTCATCGACCCGCGCCTGCGGGTCGGCCGCTCGGGGTGGAAGACGGTCGTTCCCGAGACCGCCTATCCGCTCGAGGAAGCGGCGACCGCGGGCGGGAAGATCTTCGCCGGCTACCTCGTGGACGTGAAGAGCCGTGTCGACGTCTTCTCGCTGGACGGCGTCGCCGAGGGCGAGATCGCCCTCCCCGGCGTGGGCACGGCGGCCGGCTTCTCCGGACGGGAGGACGGCGACGAGCTCTTCTACATGTTCTCGTCGCAGCTCACGCCGGCCACGACCTTCCGCTACGACGTCAAGGCTCGCACACAGGCGCCCTTCGAGCCTCCGCCCTCGGTCTTCGACGCGAGTGCCTTCGAGACGACGCAGGTCTTCTTCGCCTCGAAGGACGGCACGCGCGTTCCCATGTTCGTGACCGCGAAGAAAGGGATGAAGAAGGACGGGACGAACCCGGTGTGGCTCCTCGCCTACGGGGGCTTCGCGGTGAGCATGCGCCCGACCTACTCGCCGTGGGTCGCGGCCTGGCTGGAGATGGGCGGCGTCTTCGCCGTCCCCAACCTGCGCGGAGGCGGCGAGTACGGCGAGGAGTGGCACCGCGCGGGGATGAAGGAGAAGAAGCAGAACGTCTTCGACGACTTCATCGGCGCCGCCGAGTACCTGGTGCGCGAGCGCGTCACGAGCCCGTCGCGGATCGTGATCGCCGGGGGATCCAACGGCGGCCTCCTCGTGGGCGCGGCGATGACGCAGCGCCCCGACCTCTTCGCGGTGGCGCTGCCGGCGGTGGGGGTCATGGACATGCTGCGCTACCACAAGTTCACCGGGGGCGCGGCGTGGACGATCGAGTACGGCAGCGCCGACGAGCCCGGGGACTTCGCCTACATCCGGGCCTACTCCCCGCTGCAGAACCTGAAGCGCGGCACCTGCTATCCGGCGACGCTCGTGACCACATCGGATCACGACGACCGCGTCGTCCCCAGCCACTCCTACAAGTTCACCGCGGAGCTGCAGGCGGACCAGGGCTGCCCGAAGCCGGTGCTGCTGCGGGTGGAGACGCAGAGCAGCCACGGCTACTCGCCGACGGACAAGCTCATCGCGGCGCGCGCCGACGTCATGGCGTTCGTGGCCCAGCAGCTGGGGCTGGGAGCGCCGAAGATCTAGTCGCGGACGCGCGCTCCGTCGCGCACGACGACCCTGCCCTTCTTGACGACGGCGCGGATGGCGGGGACGCCCACGCGCACCAGGTCGAGAAGGCGGGGGGACCGCAGGAGAACGAGGTCGGCTGTCCGGCCGACCTCCAGCCGCCCCGCCTCGTCCTGCACGTCGAGCGACCAGGCGCCGTTCACGGTCACGGCGCTCACCGTCTCTTCGAGCGACAGCCCCATGCCGAAGCAGGCGACGGCCATCACGAAGGGAAGCGACGGCGAGAGGCCGCCTCCCGGGTTCACGTCGGTGGCGAGGGCGACGGGAGCTCCCGCCTCCACGAGGGCGCGCGCGGGGGCGAAGCGTCCCAGGCGCAGGTAGAAGGCCGCGGCGGGCAGGAGCGTCGCCGTGCAGGAGGTGGCGGCGAGCGCCCGCATCCCCTTCTCTGACACCTGCACGAGGTGGTCCGCGGACCGCGCCTTCAGCTCCGCCGCGAGCTCGGCCCCGCCGGTGTCGACGAACTCGTCGGCGTGGATACGGAGCTTCATCCCGTGCGCCCGCGCGGCGAGGAGGATCCGGCGGCTCTCCTCGACGGTGAAGACGCCCTCCTCGCAGAACACGTCCGCGAACACGGCGAGCCCGCGCTCCGCCACCGCGGGGATCATCTCCTCGATCAGGATCTGTACGTAGCGCGCGCGGTCGCCGCGGTGCTCGGGCGGCACCTCGTGCGCGCCGAGGAAGGTCGGGACGACGGAGACGGGATGGCGTGAAGCGGCGAGGCGGATCGCCTCCAGCGCACGGATCTCCGCGGCCGTCTCCAGCCCGTACCCGCTCTTCACCTCCGCGGTGGTCGTCCCGCAGAGGAGCATTTCATCCAGACGCTCCTCGATCGCGGCGGCCAGCTCTTCGCGAGAGGAGGCGCGCGTCGCGGACACGGAGCGGACGATCCCGCCGCCGGAGTCGGCGATCTCCTTGTAGCTGGCCCCGGCCAGGCGCTGCCGGATCTCGTCGTCGCGGTCGCCCGCGAACGCGAGGTGGGTGTGGGCGTCCACGAAACCGGGAAGGACGGCGCCGCCCTCCGCGTCGAGCACCGCGGCCGCGGGCTCCGCGCGCACCGACGACTCGAACGACGCGTCGTCGCCCAGCCAGACGATCCGGCCCGCGGCGGCGGCGATGGCCGCGTCGCGCCGGACCGCGAGCTCCCTCATGCCGGCCCCGACCCGCGGAGCCTCGCCCGCCATCGTCACGAGCAGCCCGATCCGGCGGACGACGAGGTCGGCGTCGATCAAGGTACGTCCTCCTCGGGAGGCTCCAAGCGCGCCCGCACGGTGGAGACGTCCGTCCCGACGAGGAGAACGCTCTTGTTCCGTCCCGTCGTTCCTCGCAAGATGCGCACCGCCGACGGAGGAAGCCCCACGGCCCGTCCCAATACCTTCACCAGAGCCTCGTTCGCGGCCCCTTCCACCGGCGCGGCGGTGAGCCGGACGAGCAGGGCTCCCTCGCGCTCGCCTTCCACGGCATCGCGGCGCGCGCGCGGCGTGACCCGCACCTTGAGCACGACCCCCTCCGCCGAGGCGCGCAGGTCGAGGGCTACCGCGCCTCCTCGCGCCGCTTCAGGAAGCGCAGGTTGTCCTCGAGCTCGGCCTCCTCCTGCAGGTCGAGGAGGTGGGTGAGCCGCGTGATGAACGCGCGGATGTCGGTGCGGAGCGTCGTGCGGTGCCCGCGGAGGTCGAGGATGCCGCGCTCCACCTCGTGGGCGCGGGCCTGGGCGAGCTCGAGCAGGCGGTCCGCCTGCAGCTCCGCCTCCTTGATCGTGCTGTCCGCGGAGCGCCGCGCGTTCTCCCTGATCTCCTCGGAGGCCCGCTGCGCGGTGAGGAGCGTGTTCTTGAGGATGGCCTCGCGCTCCCGCGCCTCGTCCACCACCGCCTGGAGGTTCTGCGACTGCTGGTGCAGCAGGTCGCGCTCGCGCTGCAGCGCGGCGAGCTCTTCGGCGACGAGGCCGAGGTATGTCCGGACCTCCTCCTTGTCGTATCCCCGCCAGGTCGCGGCGAACGACTGCCGCTGGATGTCCATGGGCGAGATCTTCATCGATTTTCGCCTCCGTGACGACGCTTTAGGGTGCCACCGGTCAACGGTTTTCTCAAGCAACTCGTCCCGGGGCGAGCGCGTCTAGCGCACGATCTGCCCGCCGCCGAGGCTGACACCCAGCTGACCGATCGAGGGGACGATCCCGTACTGGAGGAAGATCACGATCCCGACGAGCACGAGGAAGGCGATGTCGATCGGGAAGTAGCGGAGGCTCATCGGCAGGAGGCGCCGGATCACGCGCAGGGGCGGCTCCGTGGCCATGTAGAGGAACTGCACGATCGCGTTCCGGGGGTTCGCCTGGACCCAGGAGCAGATCGCGCGCCCGAAGAGCACGAACAGGTAGAGCTGCAGGACGAAGCTCAGGACCTGGGCGACACCGATCAGGATGTTTCCGAAGAAGTACATGCTCTCCTCTCAGGCCTTCGGCGCTCTCTCCCCGAAGATCGCCGTCCCCACGCGCACGAGCGTCGCCCCCTCCTCGATCGCCGTCTCGAAGTCGTGGCTCATTCCCATCGAGAGCTGTCCCC
>JBKPBQ010000528.1:0-15382 GCA_046726955.1 Acidobacteriota bacterium | reverse complement strand
GTGTCCTGGTGCGCGCGGTAGAACGAGACCAGCTTCGGCACGTAGTCCTCGAGGCGCGGGCAGGTGAGGCCGAGGGCCGCGAGGTCGTGCGTCGCCTCCGTTGCGTCGTGGCGGACGGGGTCGTCGAAGTAGGCGAGCGCCTCCACCGGCATTCCGAAGAACCGCTGCACGGGCCGGGGTGAGAACGCGGCCTGGGCCATGAACAGGGGCATCGGCACGTAGACGAACCGCTTGCCGAGAGCGGCCGCTAAGATCTCCGCGAGCTCCGCCGACGAGCGCGGGTTGGGGTCGGTGAGGTGGTAGGTCTTTCCGCGGCTCGACTCCGCGGAGGACAGGGCGGCGAGCGCGTCCACAACGAAGTCCACGGGCACGACGTTCACCGTGCCTCCGCGGCCGAGCCGCACGAATACCCCCGGCGAGGGCAGCCGCTCCATGGCCCGCATCACGAAGTAGGGCCCGTCGAACTTGCCCGTCTCGCCCGTCTTCGAGTCTCCGACGACGACTCCCGGCCGGTAGATGGTCTTCGGGACGCGGCTGCGCGCGACCTCGACCTCGGCCTGGAACTTCGTCTCCTCGTAGTGGTTCTTGAAGCCCTGGCCGACGTCGAGGTCGGTCTCGCGGAAGATGCCGCGCGCGGTGCCCGAGACGTAGGCCGTCGAGACGTAATGCAGGCGGTCGAAGCCCTTCGCCTCCCCCACGAACTCGAGGACGTTCTTCGTCCCTTCCACGTTGATGCGGCGGCCGACGTCCCGCTTCACGGCGAGGTCGTAGACCGCGGCGAGGTGGTAGGCCTCGGCGAGCGACTTGTGCAGCTCGCGCGCCTTGGCCGCCTCGATTCCGAGCCCCGGGCTCGTGATGTCCCCGATCACGAGCTCGAGGCGCCCGCGCGCGTGGTGATGCGCCTTCTCGAGCTGCGCCACCGCGTCGCGGGCCGCGGGCAGGAACTTCTCCTGCACCAGGCACGCGATCCGCGCTTTGGGCTTCCGCTCCAGGATGCGCGGAAGGAGCCGCATGCCGATGAAGCCGGGAAAGCCGGTGAACAGGATCGTCATGGCGCGGCGGCCATGCTACTGCAACAGCGGCTCACTCGCGCGGCCGGTGCTTCCGCGCCGCCTTGTGGATCGCCTTCCATTTCACCTTCTGCGCCCGCTGCAGGCCGACGTCCTCGCGCACGCGCTGGTGCTGGAGCTCGCGCTCGAGCTTGTGGTGGCTGCGCAGGCGCTCCTCGGACAGCTCGCCCGCGGCCACCGCGGCCTCGACGGCGCAGCCCGGCTCGCCCTGGTGGCGACAGTCGTGGAAGCGGCAGCCCGCGGCGAGCGCGGCGATGTCGGAGAACGCCGAGCCGAGCGCGTCGTCGTCCGCCCAGAGCTGGATCTCGCGGAGGCCGGGCGTGTCGAGAAGCAAGGCGCCGCCGGGAAGCGGGAGGATCTCGCGGTGCGTCGTGGTGTGGCGGCCGCGCTGGTCGTGCTCGCGGACGGCGGAAGTGGGCAGGCGCTGTTGGCCCAGAAGCTTGTTCGCGAGCGTCGACTTCCCCACGCCCGACGATCCGAGGAGAACGATCGTCCGTCCCGGGACGAGGTAGGGCGCGAGCGACTCGAGGCCGGTCCCCTCCCGAGCGCTGATCACGAGGACGGGGACACCCTCGGCCGCGGCTTGCATCTCCCGACGTCGATTCTCGACGTCGGTGGAGAGGTCCGCCTTGTTCAGAACGACGACGGGCTCGGCCCCGCTGTCCCAGGCGAGAACGAGCGCGCGCTCGATCCGCCGCGGGTTGTAGTCGCCGTCGAGCCCTGCGATCAAGAAGACCGTGTCCACGTTGGCGGCGAGGATCTGCTTCTCATCTCGTCCTCCTGCGGCACGCCGTACGAATGCCGTCCGCCGTGGGAGGACGAGATGAATCGTTGCCCGTCCCTCATCGGCCCGCGGGGCGACGGCGACCCAGTCCCCGACAGCCGGGAAGTCCTCGGGCCCGCGCGCTTCATGACGCAGCTTTCCCGACACCTCCGCCAGCAACTCGTCCGTTTCCGTCGAGACCCGGTAGACGTGCGTGTGCGACGACGTCACGCGCCCCGGCACGAGGCCTTCGCCGTCAACGGCCCGAAACTCTTCCTCGAAGAACGACGAATATCCCAGCGATTCCAGCTTCAATGTCCCGCCCTCCGCAACAGAGACACACGGGTAGCTGCCGAGGCGGCAACGGCCGCGGCTCGGCCCTCAGGCGAGGGCGGCGACCCGGATTGGGGAAGGCGTCGGAATAGGCCTGCTCAGGTCCGAAAGCGTAGCACGGCGCGACCGGCCGCGCCCAGGTTGGGCTACCATCCGCCCGTGCCCTCGATCCATGACGTGGAAACCCCGGCCGTCCTCGTGGACCTGGACGTCCTCCAGAGGAACATCGAACGGATGGGGCAGGCGGCCCGCGAGGCGGGCGTGCGCCTGCGCCCACATGCCAAGACGCACAAGGTCCCCGAAGTCGGACGGCTGCAGATCGCGGCGGGTGCCGTCGGCCTCACGCTGGCCAAGCCCGGCGAGGCCGAGGTCTTCGCCGACGCCGGGTTCGAGGACATCTTCCTCGCCTACCCGATCGTCGGCGCCGACAAGGCGCGCCGGCTCCTCGCGCTCGCGGACCGCCTGCGACTCCGCGTGGGCGCCGACTCGATCGAGGGCGCGCGGACGCTCGCCGAGGCGTTCGCCCGCGCCGGACAACGACTCGACGTGCTCCTCAAGGTGGACGTGGGATCGCGGCGCGTGGGCGTCCTCCCGAAAGACGCGCTCGAGATGGCGCGGCGGCTCGCGGACATGCCCGGCCTCCGGTTCCGCGGTGTCTTCACGCACTCCGGCATGGGTTACGGCGAGAAGACGCCGGAGGGTGTCGCCGCGCAGGGTCGCCACGAGGGCGGCACGATGGCGGGCGTCGCCGAAGAGCTGCGCGCGGCCGGGCTGCCCGTGGAGGAGGTCTCCGTGGGATCGACGCCCACAGGGCGATCGGCGATGACCGTCGCGGGCGTGACGGAGTGCCGGCCCGGCACATACGTCTACCAGGACGCGTCGCAGGTCAACCTCGGCGTTTGCGCGCTCGAGGACTGCGCGCTGACCGTCGTGGCGACTGTCGTGAGCACGCCGGCGCCCGATCGCGCCGTGCTCGACGCGGGGAGCAAGACGCTCTCGAGCGATCCCTTGCGGCCGGAGGCCGGAGGGCACGGGTGGATCGTCGGGCGAAAGAGCCGCGTCCAGCGCCTGAGCGAGGAGCACGGGGTCGTGGAGGTCGTCCCCGGCGAGTCCTTCCGTGTCGGCGAGCGCGTGCGCGTCATCCCCAACCACGCCTGCGTCGTCTCGAACCTGCACGACCGGATCCTCGCCGTGCGCGGCGACCGCGTGGAGGCGGCGTGGGTGGTGGCGGCCCGGGGGCGGGTGTCCTGAGCCCGGCCGCGCTCTCCCTCGCCGCGCTCCTCCTCGCTATCGCCCTCAGCTTCTCGACCCGCATAAACGTAGGCATCCCCGCGCTCGCCTTCGCCTGGCTGCTGGGGACGGCGGCCATGGGCGGCAAGCCGGAGACGGTGGCCGCCGCCTTCCCCTCCTCGCTCTTCCTGACACTGCTCGGCGTGACGCTGCTCTTCGCGGCCGCCGAGGCGAACGGCTCGCTCGAGAGGATGGCCGAGCGGGCGGTCCGGCTCGCGCGGGGCGATCGCCGCGTCGTGCCCGTCGTGCTCTTCGCGATCGCCTTCGCGGCGTCGGCGATCGGGCCGGGCGCGGTCTCGGGCGTCGCCCTCGTCGCCCCCCTCGCCGCTCCCGTGGGGCGGCGCCTGGGCCTGCCGCCCTTCCTGACGATGCTGATGGTCGCGAACGGGGCCAACGCGGGAAACCTGTCGCCGATCAGTGCGGTGGGGAACATCGCGAACCCGCGGATGGCGGAACCCGGCCTGGGCGGACACGAGGCGCGGGTCTTCGTGACGAACGCGCTTGCCCACGTGGCGGTGACGGCCGTCGTGTACTTCGTCTGGCTGTTCCGCTGGCGCGCTCGCGACGCGGCTGGTGCTGCCGATGCCGCGCCGATCGAGGCGGCCGCGCTCGATGCCGCGCAGCGGACGACGGTCGTGCTGATCGCCCTTTGGATCCTGGGCGTCGTGGCCTTCCGCCTGCCGGTGGGCTTCTCTGCGTTCGGCGCGGCCGTGGTCCTCTTCGCCCTGAGATCCGCCGACGAGGCGGGCGCCTTGCGGCGCGTGCCCTGGGGAGCGGTCGTGATGGTGTGCGGGGTGGCGACGCTCGTCGCCCTCGCCGAGAAGGCGGGCGGCATCGACAGCATGAGCGCGCTCATCGCCCGCCTCAGCACGCCCGTCACCGTCTACGGCGTCGTCGCCTTCGTCACCGGCCTCATCTCCACCTGGAGCAGCACGTCGGGCGTCGTCCTCCCCGCCTTCCTTCCCACCGTGCCCTCGCTCGTGGAGCGCTTGCAGGGAGGCGATCCGCTCGCGGTGTCCCTCAGCATCAACGTCGGCAGCGCGCTCGTCGACGTTTCGCCGCTGTCCACGATCGGCGCGCTCTGCGTCGGCGCCTTCGAGGACCCGGAGGCCGCCCGGTTGCTCTTCCGGCAGTTCCTGGCCTGGGGGTTCTCGATGACCGTCGTGGGGGCGCTGATCTGCCAGCTCTTCGTCCCCGCGATCGCGCGGCTCGGGACGCCGTAAGATCCGCGGAGCCATGAGCGATCCTTCGTCGCGGGCCGAGAAGCACGTCGCCGCGGCGGAGCGCGCGGCGGCGCGAGTCGAGGGAATCTCGGCGGAGACGGCGGTCCTGCCGATCCACTCCGCCGCGGTCGTGGGCTTCGGCACGATGGGCACGGGAATCGCGATGGCCTTCGCCAACGCGGGGATTCCCGTCGTGGCTCTCGACTCCACTCGCGAGGCCGTGGACCGCGGGCTGGCCAGCGTGCGGCGCACATACGAGAGCGCTCGCGAGAAGGGGCGGCTCACGGCCGCAGAAGCGGAGGCGCGGGTGGGCCGCATCCGTTCGACGACCGCTTACGCCGATCTTGCCGGGGCCGACGTCGTGGTCGAGGCGGTGTTCGAGGAGATGGAGGCCAAGCACGAGGTCTTCCGTCAGCTCGACTCCGTCTGTCGGCGGGACGCGATCCTCGCCACGAACACGTCGAGCCTGGACGTGGCGGCGATCGCCCGGGGGACGGCTCGCCCGGAGCGCGTGGTCGGGATGCATTTCTTCAGCCCCGCCCACGTGATGCGGCTGCTGGAGATCGTCCGGCCGGACGGCGTTGCCCGCGAAACCTTGGCCACCGTGGTGGCGCTCGCGAAGACGCTCGGCAAGATCGGCGTGGTCGTCGGCGTCTGCGACGGCTTCGTGGGCAACCGCATGCTGTACGCGTACCGCCGGCAGACGGACTTCCTGCTCGAGGACGGTGCTCTTCCCGCGCAGGTGGACCGCGCGCTCACTTCGTTCGGCCTGCCCATGGGGCCGTATCAGGCGGCGGACCTCGCCGGCCTAGACATCAGCTGGCGGATCCGGCGACGGCAAGCGGCGACGCGCCCGCCCCACCTGCGCTACTCGCCGATCGCCGATCGTCTGTGCGAGCGCGGGCGTTTCGGGCAGAAGACCGGCGCGGGCTGGTATCGCTACGAGAAGGGCAGCCGGACGCCGCTTCCCGATCCCGAGGTGGAGGAGGTCATCCGCGCGGTGTCGGCGGAGAAGGGGATCGTCCGCCGCGACATCACCGACGAGGAGATCGTGGAGAGAGCGCTCTTCGCTCTCGTGAACGAAGGCGCGCGCGCCCTAGACGACGGAATCGCCGCGCGCGCTGGAGACGTCGACGTCATCTGGATCCACGGGTACGGCTTCCCGCGCGCCCGGGGCGGACCGATGTTCTGGGCGGACGGCGTGGGTCTCGCGCGTGTCGCCGAGGTCGTCGAGACCCTCCATGCGGAGCAGGGGGATCTCGTACAGCCGTCTGCGATGCTGCTGGCGCTGGCGCGCGAGGGGAGGCGGTTCTCGGAGGGGCTGGAGTAGGAACGCGGCGGTTCCTGCGAGAGGGTCGCCGGATCTCGCGGTCGGCGCGACCGAATGCCATGAGGGGTGCGGGCGAGGGCATCCGGCCCATGGCCACTCGGAAGGTGCCGCACTCATATTAGTGAGGTGGTTCCGGAACCAGTCCTCGCACGTCACTCTCCGGCTCCTCTCGCTTGAGTACACGCTGCGGGACTGGCTGTTCCTTCTCCGCACGCCGACCTCGATTGAGCGGCCGCTGATCCTCAAAGAAATGTCGCCGATTCGTTAGGCGCGGACCCATTGTGTCCGCGCTCGAGTCTACATTCGTTGCATGGCACTGCATCGACCGCTCCAATCACTCTCCGACGATCAGCTCCTCTCCGGGCTAGCTGACGTCGCCGGCCAGGCGCGCCGGGCCGAGTCTTCTCTCGTCACCCACATCGCGGAGGTGGACCTCCGGCGTCTCTATGCCCGGCACGCCTGCTCGTCGATGTTCGTGTATGCCACGCGTGTCCTGCACCTCGCCGAGGGTGAGGCATTCCGTCGGATCCGTGTGGCTCGGGCTTCTCGGCGCCACCCTGTCCTGCTCGAGATGCTCGCCGACGGCCGCCTCCACGTCAGCGGGATCGCTGTCCTCGTGCGGATACTCACGGCGGAGAACCGGGACCGGCTGCTTGCTCTCGCGACCCACAAGACGAAGCGCGAGATCCAGAAGCTCGTCGCGGAGCTGCATCCCCGGCCGGACGTTCCTTCCGTCATGCGGAAGCTGCCGGAAAGGCCGGCGGTGTCGACCGGCACGCAGCGACCCATCGAACTGGTTCCGGGAACACCTCCCGATTCCCTGCCGGCGCTAGTTTCGGGCACTGCCCCGCTTCCGGTTCGGGCTTCGGTTCCTGTCGTCGAACCGCTCTCGCCCGCCCGTTACAAAGTCCAGTTCACGGCCGGAGAGGATCTCCACGACGACCTCGAGCGGCTTCGGGCGCTCTTGCGGTCGGAAATACCCGACGGCGACGTTGGTGCGATCGTCGGGAAGGCGGTCCGGGAGCTGCGGAAGCGCCTCGAGGCCCGCCGATTCGCGCAGACGACCTCACCGCGGAAGGACTTGGTCCGGACGAATGCCGCGCTATCCTCGAGATATCTCCCGGCTGCGGTTCGTCGTGTCGTCTATCTCCGTGACGAGAGTCGATGCCGCTTCGTGGACGCGCAAGGAAGGAGATGCTCCGAGCGACACTACCTCGAGTATCACCACCTGCATCCCTTCGGGCTTGGAGGTAGTCCTGACGTCGACAACATCTGCTTGATGTGCCCGCCGCACAACCGGTTGCTGGCCGAGCTCGACTACGGGGAAGAGGTGATCTCTCGGCACATCCACCGAAGGGAGGGACCGCGGCCGGACGGTGATGGGGCGTGCGAGCGTGCTGATCCCGGGACCAGTGCGACCGAAAGCCAACCGGAGGACGACCGATAGGCAACTCGGGGCCACGCTGTGCGAATGTGTTCGCGGGCTCCGAGCGCCTGACGGCGCTCGAGGTGACGCGAGAGCCTTGTCATGAAATACCGCCGCTCACGAGGAGCAGCAGCACCCCGCCAAGTTGCTGCTGATGAACCGCGAGTCGAAGCGGGAATGGAGCCTACCCCCGCCGCCGGCGGAAATCCCCCATGAACTCGACGAGCGCCTCGACGGAGGCCACGGACAGAGCGTTGTAGAGCGACGCGCGGAGGCCGCCGACGGAGCGGTGGCCCTTCAGGCCGTCGAGGCCGGCGGCGGTGGCCTCCTTGACCAGCGCGCCCTCGAGCTCCTCCGAGGGCAGACGGAACGTGACGTTCATGCGGGAGCGGCTCGCCGGCTGCGCATGGCCGCGGTAGAAGCCGCCGCTCTCGTCGATCGCCCGGTAGAGCAACACAGCCTTCCGCTCGTTCCGGCGCGCGACCTCGGGAATCCCGCCGATGTCGATCATCCAGCGGAGCACGAGGCCCAGCACGTAGACGGCGAAGCAGGGCGGCGTGTTGTAGAGCGACTTGTTCTCGGCGAGGAACCGATAGTCGAGCATCACCGGAAGGCCGGCGGGCACGCGAGGCAGGAGGTCGCGGCGCACCACGACCAGCGTGACCCCGGCGGGGCCGAGGTTCTTCTGGGCTCCCGCGTAGACGAGCCCGTAGCGGCCGAAATCGATGGGCCGGCTCAGCAGGTCGGACGACGCGTCGCAGACGAGGGGCACTCCCGGAGGAGGCGCCGGCTCCGTCGTCCACTCCGTCCCGTAGATCGTGTTGTTCGAGGTGAAGTGCGCATAGGCCGCCTTGGGATCGAACGAGAGCTCGCCCGGCGCCGGGATGCGGTCGAACTTCGTGGCCTCGCTGGAGCCCGCCGTCCGCACGGGCCCCGACTTCTCGGCCTCCTTGACCGCCGTCTTCGACCAGTGCCCCGTGACCACGTAGTCCACGGAAGCGCCGGCCGGCCGCAGGTTCAGGGGAACCATCGCGAACTGCAGCGACGCCCCTCCCTGGAGGAAGAGCACGGCGTAGTCGTCGGTGATCCCGGCGAGGGAGCGAAGGTCCGCCTCCGCCCCCTGGATGATCGCCTCGAAGGCGGCGGAGCGGTGGCTCATCTCCAGGACCGAGAGCCCCGTCCCCCGGTAGTCGAGCAGCTCCGCGCGAACCTGCTCCAGGACGCTCTCCGGCAGGACCGCCGGTCCCGCTCCGAAGTTGTGTACCCTGCCCGACGTCACCTTCGTCGCCGACGTTTGCGTGGAGGTCATCCCGCCATCTTAACGGCAGCCGGCGCTTCCCGCGACCGTCCGCGGAGCGTCTCGCGACCATCATTTTTCACGAAACCTTAGCCCGAGAGCGAGCGTCATATATGAAAACCTGGACCCTGCGCCGCCTGCGGTGCATCCACGGCGCCGCGCGGTCGCAGCGTTCGCGATTGGGACGCGTGGGAAATCGTGGGGGCCCGGAGACCCAGGATGTTGAATGTCGCGGAAGACAGACCCAATCTGAAGGCGCTCCTCGACTCTTACGAAAGACAGCTCATCGAGACGGCGCTTCTGGCCACGAACGGCAACCAGAGGCGAGCGGCAGCGACCCTCGGCCTGCTGCCGACCACCCTCCACGAGAAGATGAAGCGCCTCGGGCTCATCCGGACGCGGACCACCGGTCCACCCCAACACGAGTCCGGCGTGAGTTAGGCTCCTTCCGCCGCAAGCTTCGGGAAACCCCGTCCCGGCCCCACGTGGTACCGTGGGCGGATGCGGGGTACCGCGACGTTCGTTCCCCTCCCCTCCGACTTCGACCCCCGGTGGGCCCTCGCCTTCCTTTCCGCCCGCTGCGTCCCGGCCCTCGAGGAGGTAGGACCCGGCCTCTACTCGCGCGGCGTCCGCCTCGGCCGTCTCCGGGCGAGGCTCGAGTGCCGCTTCGAGCAGACCGACGGCAACGGCCGACGGCTCGTGGTCCGCTCGTCCCCGGCCGTCCCGGCACCTGAAAGGAGGCGGCTCGTCTCGCGCCTCTTCGACCTCGACACGGACACCGCGCCTTTCCGGCGCTTGGCGCGGCGCGACTCGGTCCTCCGCGGCCTCGTCGCTCCGGACCGCGGGCTCCGGGTCCTGCAGTTCCTCGATCCCTTCGAGGCGCTCATCCGGGCGATCCTCGGCCAGCAAGTGAGCCTGGCCGGGGCGCGCACGCTCGCCTCTCGCCTCGTCCGCCTCGCCGCACGTCCCGGCCCCGTGGCCTTTCCGACCGCCGACCAGGTCGCGGACATCCCCCTCCGATCGCTGCGGGGCCTGGGCCTCACGCGGGCGCGCGCCCACACGCTTCGCGGGGCCGCCCGTGCGGTGTGCGACGGGGGCGTCCGCTGGGAGACGCTCCGCACGCAGCCGACCGTCGAGGCGGAGTGCGCGCTCCGCGACCTGCCCGGCATCGGGCCCTGGACGGCATCGTACGTCCTCATGCGCGGCCTCGGGCACAAGGACGCCTTCCCCATCGGCGACCTGGGCATCCATCGGGCGCTCGAAGCGGCCTGCGGCCCGGGCCTCGGCGTACGCCGCGTCGCCGAGATGGCCGAAGGCTGGCGGCCCTGGCGCGCCTACGCCACGCTGCACCTCTGGGACTCGCTCTCCCGCAGAGCCGAGGCGTGACGGCCTCGCTCGCCGCCCGCCTGGGGCGGCTGAACTGGGAGACCCTGGAGAAGGACCTGCTCGAGGACGGCTACGCCCACGTCCGCTCCGTCCTCACCGCCCCCGAGTGCCGCGAGCTCATAGCGCTCTACTCGCAGGACCGGCGCTTCCGCAGCCGCGTGGACATGGCCCGCCACCGGTTCGGGGAGGGCGACTACAAGTACTTCCGGCGGCCGCTCCCTTCGCTCGTCGAGGAGCTGCGAATCCGGGCCTATCCCCCGCTCGCCGCCATCGCCAACCGCTGGATGCTCGCGTTAGGCGCCGCGCCGCGCTTCCCGCCGGACCTCGAAGCCTTCCTGGAGACGTGCCGCAAGGCCGGGCAGACCCAGCCGACGCCGCTCCTGCTCCACTACGAGGCGGGCGGCTACAACTGCCTGCACCAGGACCTCTACGGCGAGGTCGCGTTCCCGCTGCAGCTCGCGGTCTTCCTCACCCCGCCCACGGAGTACACGGGCGGGGAGTTCCTGCTCGTGGAGAACCGGCCGCGAGCGCAGTCGGTGGGACGGGCGATCGTGCCCGGCCGCGGGGACTTCGTGATCTTCCCCACGCGCTACCGGCCCGCGCGGGGACGCCAGGGCTTCTACCGCTGCGCGGTGCGCCACGGGGTCAGCCGCGTGCGCGCGGGCCGGCGCTACACGCTCGGCGTGATCTTCCACGACGCCCGTTAGGCGCCTAGCGCCGGAAGTCGTGTGCCGGAAGGGTGCGCGCGCCTCGCGGTAGCGCGCGACTGTACGATGAACCGATGGCGAGCGCGGCGCTTGGGCGCCGGCTCGCCCAGGCGGAGCGCGCGGAGCGAGTGCCGCGCACCCCGGTCGTGACACACGACTTCAGTTGTGCTCTAGTCACCCGTCGCGGCCGGCTCCTGCACCCGGCTCTTCTCGTCGAGGCGGCGGCAGGCGTCGAGCAGCAGCTGGCTGAAGCTGCCGAGCGTGGGGCCTGATCCCGGATCGCCCGGCGCGAACGAGAAGTGACCCTCGGGCCAGGCGAGCAGCTCCAGCAGCGCCGCCTCGCCGGAGCGCGATCCCACCTGCAGCGAGACGATCTCTCCCTCGCGGAACCGCACCTCGGCGACCTTACCCCCGGAGCCGACCTCGAGGACACCGGTGAGCCGGCTCAGATGCGCCATCTGCAGGAGCCCGGGCATCCCGATGAGCTCGATGCGCCCCTCCATGCCCGGACCGCGCCAGGCGCGGGCCCCGAGGTCCGAGTAGCGCTTCAAGACGATCTGCACGCGGATGAGCAGCTCGCGGATGGGCGTGTCCTTGGAGAGGTACTCGTCGGCCCCCGCCTCGAGCCCGCGGTACCGGTCCTTGTAGTCGTCCCACCCGGACAGGAAGATGAGCGGCGTGTGGCGGATGAGGCTGTGGTTGCGGACCGCCCGGCACATCTCGAGGCCGTCGAGCCGGGGCATCGCCACGTCGGTGAGGATGAGCCACGGGCGCTTCTGGAGGGCGAGGCGCAGCCCCTCGGCCCCGTCCGAGGCCTCGTGCACCGTGAAGCCCCGCCGCGACAGCACGTCCCTCACGTAGGTCCGGAAGATGTCGTTGTCGTCCACGACGAGCACCGTCCGGAAGACGTCGGGCAGGCCCTCGAAGGACGGGACCGTCGCGGGATCGCCGGGCAGGCTCGACGGGTCGTGGGTGACGATCTGCTCGCGGTCGAGGTCGAGCTCGCGGAACTCGGCGCGCCCCGAGCGCGCCGTGCCGCTCGGGATCGTGCTCTCGACCACGTGCCCGCTCTCGATGACCGCGCGCCCGGCCCCCTCGCCGGTGACGGTGAGGACGCCGCTGCGGGCCTCGCGCTGGACGTCCTGCATGAGCGACTCCACCGTCCCGTCGGCGCGCACGCCCGGCCGCCCCGCGAGGCTCTGCAGCACGCGCTCGACCTTCTTGAGCAGCAGGTCGCGCGTGAACGGCTTCGTCATGTAGTCCACGACGCCGAAGCGGAAGGCGCGCACACGCTCGGTGAACTCGCGCTGGGCGGTGAGGAAGACGACGGGCATGCGGGCGGTGACGGGGTCTGACTGCAGCGACTTCAGCACGCCGTAGCCGTCCATCCCCGGCATCGCGATGTCGCAGAGCACGAGGTCGGGGGCGGATTGCCGGGCCAGCTCCAGGGCGTGGGTGGAATCACCGGTGGAGACGACCGAGTAGCCTCCGGAGGCGAGGAAGCGCTCGATCAGCGTGCGGATCGCCTCCTCGTCCTCGACCACCAGGACCTTGCGCTCGCTCACGGCTCCTCCGCGACGTTCAGGGCTTGAGTCGACCGTCGTAGGCCTTGTCGCCCTGGGAGAGGATGAGCCGCGACCCGACGCGGGCCGGCACTTTTTCGAGGGGCAGGCGAAGCTCCACCCACTCGCCGTGGATGGAGACCTGCTGGGGGTTCTCGGAGTCGTCTCCGCGCCAGAGGGTCTTGCGCCGGCCGTCGGAGGCGAGGCCGAGGATCGCGGCGGTGACGAGGGCGCGCGCGGGGAGCTTCTCGTCGTCGTCGCGGCCGAGGGCCACCACTCCCACCTCGATGCGGTGGTCGGCGCCCGTGCGGAGATCCGCGTCACCCGACGCGACGCCGGTGGCCTTGTCTCCATCGGCGTCGATGTCGAGGGCGGCCCGGAGCCGGCCCGACACCGGGGCTCCGTCCTGCAGGTACAGCGCGTCCTTCACCGGGCGGTCGAACGTGAAGCGGAGGACGAGGCTCCCCTTGTCGAGGACCGCGTGCACCTCCGTCACCTGCGCTTCCACACTGCGGCTCGCGGGAGCGTCCGCGAGGATCGTGGGCGAACGGGCCCCCCAGTAGAAGAGGGGCCGGCCGGGACCGGCGAGCAGAACGAGGGCGAGGGGCAACATCCGAAGCGGAGAGAGTAACACGGGCCGCGTGCTATGCTCGCGCACCCCATGGCCGTCACCGACTGCCACATCCACGTCCAGCCCTGGTGGGAGCTGAAGGCGCACATGCTCGAGGCCTTCGGCAAGGGCCGCGCCGACATCGACGAGCTGCCGCCCATCATGAAGAGCCCGGAGCGCCTCCTGAAGAAGCTGGACGCGGAAGGGATCGACCGGGCGGTCCTCGTGAACTATCCCGCCCCCGACGTGATGGGCTTCGGCCACAGCGTGAACGACTACGTGGCCGAGTACTGCCGGGCCGCGCCCGACCGCCTCATCCCGATGGGGGGAGTGCATCCCCGTTACGCCGAGGACGCGGCGGCGGAGGTGAGGCGCGCCGCCGGGCTGGGCGTGCGGGCGCTCAAGCTGCACCCCTGCCACATGCAGGTCATCCCCAACGCCTACCTGGACGGGATGGACTCGCTCCGCGCGCTGTACGAGGAGGCACAGCGTCTGAAGCTGCCGGTGATGATCCACACCGGGACGTCGATCTTCCCGGGCGCGCGCAGCCGCAACGGCGAGCCGATCACCGTGGACGACGTGGCCGTAGACTTCCCGGACCTCACGATCATCCTCGCCCACGGGGGGCGGCCGCTCTGGATGGAGCAGGCGTTCTTCCTCGTCCGCCGGTTCCCGAAGGTGTGGATGGACGTGTCGAGCATCCCGCCCAGGGCCATCCTGCGCTACTTCCCGCGGCTCGCCGAGATCGCGGACAAGGTCCTCTACGGGAGCGACTGGCCCGCTCCGGGCGTGCGGAGCATGGGCGAGAACCTGCGCGAGTTCCGGGCGCTGGGCCTGCCGGAGGCGATCCAGAGGCGGATCCTCGAGGAGAACCCGCTCGAGATCTTTCCTTGACGCGTCAGCCGACGAGATCGAACAGCATCAGGAGTGTTCGCTGCAGGCCGGTTCGGATCCCGCCGCGCTTGACGCAGTCGTTGTCGTCGGTCACGAGCAGCACCTGCGTTTCGCCCTTCGGTCCGCGCAGGACGTCGATGCCCTCGAAGTTGTCCACGTTGAGCGGCGCCGCGAGACGCGCCACCTCCGTGCCCTCGAGCTCGCGCCGCTCCAGGGCCTCGGCGCCGATCCGGCGGATCCGCGCGGCGAGCGGCGGGTAGCGGCGCTCCACCACGAGCACGTCTCCCCCGGGGAGAAGGGCCGCTCCCGTCGGGTTGAAGGATCCGGGCGCGTCGTCCGCGAAGAACAGCGGCCACGAGAAGGCCGCCCAATGGCCTTCGGTGCCGATCCACGCGGGCGCGCTCCGCGGGGGCAGCGGTCCTTCGCTGATCAGCAGGTACCGGCCGTCGCCGAGCCGGACGGCCGCCTCGATCCCCTGGTTCGAGCCGCAGTTGACGAGGCCGGCGGGCGCGGCGAAGGGCGTTGGTGTCCCCGCGAGCGGGGGGTCGGCCCCGTATCGCCAGAGGTGGTGGTGCCCCTCGAAGGACACGAGGTAGCTCGACCCGTCGGCCACGAGCGCCTCCGCGTCCACGTCGTTGCGCGCGAGCGGCTGCCCCCCGAGCCCGAGCAGCGAAAAGAGCCTGGCCTCGTCGAGTCCGGCGAGGTCGCCGTCCGCGTCGTAGCGGAGGTGCGCGGTGAAGCCGTAGCCGCAGTCGCTGATCGCGACGAGCTCGTCTCCCTCGGTCACCCGAAGGTCGGAGAGACCGCCGAACCGCTCGTCCGCCGAGCGCAGCCACAGCCCGCCGCGGTAGCGCAGCGATCCCACGGACCGCCGAGTGGGATCCGAGGGGGAAAGCGGGATCTGCCGAACCTCGAGGACGAAGCCGGAGTCCGCCTTCCGAGCCGGCACGAGAACGGCGACGCCGGCGAGGGCGACGGCCCCGAGAGCGAGGGCGGCGCGGGCGTTCGGGAGCGTTCTCACCGGGAGGGGCCGCGGGCTCGCGTCACGCTCTGCAATGATAACGGACGTCGCGAGGCCGCTGCCGTACGCGGGACCGGACCGGTCCCGGGGTCAGACGCCTCAGGTGCCCCCGAAGCCGATCGTCATCTCGCGGTCCTCGAGGATGACCGGAACCTTGCGCACGCCCTTGGTGAGCGCGAGCATCTCGTCGAGGTCGCGCTGTGATTGCTTGACGTCGCGATAGTCGACGGCGTAGCCCCTCTTCGCGAAAGCCTCACGGGCATCCGAGGTGTAGGGTCACCCGTCCTTTCCGTAGATCGTCACCGTGTGCGGCGTGGCCATGGTTGTCTTCATTATAAGAGCCGCGTCCGGGCGATGAGGTAATATCCGGAGCGACTTGGGCTATCGCAACCTCATCCTGGCCCGGGACGGCCGTCTCGCCGTCATCACCGTGAACCGGCCGGAGGTGCGCAACGCGCTCGACCTCGAGA
>JBKPBQ010000527.1:0-21485 GCA_046726955.1 Acidobacteriota bacterium | reverse complement strand
ACCACCCGCAGGTGCCGGGCGAACAGCGACAGCTTGAGGAGCGCAACCGCAGCCAGGGGCAGCGCGGCGACCAGCGGCGGGACGCCGGCGAGAAGAGCGGCCGGCAGGAAGATCCAGGCCGCGACCGCCGCGAGGTGGCTGAGGCGCAGTAGCGACCGCGCGCGCCGGTTCGCCCCGGCGGGGCCGCCCACCGCTCCCGCCCTCGCCCCGCCGCGCAGGATCAAGATCGGGTGCTTCTCGCCGAAGAGCTCGGTGTGGCGGACGAGCTTGCTCACGGTGTCCTGCTCGTCGGAGACGGAGAGCAGGTACCGCAGCCGCGGCGCCTGGTAGACCTCGTACCCGGCGGCGCGCATCTTCGCGGAGAGGATCTGGTCCTCGCCCGCCGAGTGGTGGCTCGTGTCGTAGTAGCCGGCGGCTCGCACCGCGTCCAGGCGGAAGGCGTCGCAGCGTCCCTCCGCGAAGCCGACGGGGACGAGCTCGTCGGCGGTCGCGACCGGGAAGATGTCCATCAGGTTCGCCACCAGGTTGACCTTCTCCGCGAAGGGCAGCGGCTGGCCCTCCGGGAACGCGGGCTGGCCGGTGACGGCGGCGGCCTCGGGATGCCGGTCGAGGAGGTCGAGCATCGTGGCCACGTACTCCTCGGACCCGAAGAGGCAGTCGCAGTGGCAGGTGAGAGCGTAGGGGGTCTCGGCGAGCCGGAAGGCCTTGTTCACCGCGCCGGCGTAGCCGAGGTTCGGCGTGTTGGTGACGATCTGCCAGTGCGGGGGCGAGCCCGCCTTCGCCACCGCTTCCGCGAGGAGCCGGCCGGTGTCGTCCGTGGAGCCGTTGTCCACGAACATCACGCGCAGCCAGTCCGCGGGCGAGGCCAATCGCGCGTGACGCTGGCGGGAGATCGCGTCCACGAGGCCGGCCACGAATCGGGGCGCGTGGTAGAGTAGGAAGACGACGGTGATCCGGTTCGTTCCGCTGCGGGCCTCCGACATTCGGCCCGCAAGCTTAGCAAGCTTCTCTCCACGCACGTGAGGCGACGCGCATGAAGGTGGTCATCCTGGCCGGGGGCCTGGGCACGCGCCTCAGCGAGGAAACCGAGACGAGGCCGAAGCCCCTCGTGGAGATCGGCGGGCGGCCCATCCTCTGGCACATCATGAAGCAGTACTCCCACTACGGGTTCAACGAGTTCCTGGTGCCCGTGGGCTACAAGGGCGAGGCCATCAAGCGCTTCTTCATTGAATACGCGTCGCTGCAGTCCGACATCACCGTGGACCTCCGCGGGGGCTCCCTCCGGGTCCACCCCGACCGGGGGCCCGCCGAGGACTGGACCGTCCACGTCGTGGACACGGGGGTCGAATCGAAGACGGGGGGCCGGTTGCGTCGGCTGTCCTCGTTCCTGCAGGACGGGACCTTCATGCTGACCTACGGCGACGGGGTCTCCGCAGTGCGCCTCGACGAGCTCCTCGCCTTCCACCGCAGGCACGGAAAGGCCGCGACCGTGACCGCGGTGCGGCCCCCCGCCCGCTTCGGCGGGCTCGTCTTCGAGGGCGACCAGGTCGTGGAGTTCGCGGAGAAGCCGCAGATCGGCGAGGGCTGGATCAACGGCGGCTTCATGGTCTTCGAGCCGAAGGTCTTCGCCTACCTCGACGGCGACGAGACGAGCCTCGAGGCGGACGCCCTCACTCGCCTCGCCGCCGAGCGGCAGCTCATGGCCTGGCGCCACGAGGGGTTCTGGCAGTGCATGGACACGCTCCGCGAGCTGCGGCTGCTCGAGAGCCTGTGGGTGGCCCCGAAGTGCCCGTGGAAGGTCTGGGCCTGACCGCATCCTGCCGCTCCTGCGGCGGCCGGCTGGACGTCTTCCTCGACCTCGGAAAGACGCCGCTCGCGAATGCCCTCCCGCGACCCGAGGACCTCGGGCTCGCCGAGCCGCGCTTCCCCCTCGAGGTGGCGCTCTGCGCGGGGTGCGCGCTCGTGCAGATCACGGAGACCGTCGCCCCCGAGGTCCTCTTCGGCGAGTACCTCTACTTCTCGTCGTTCTCGACGACGATGCTGGACCACGCCCGCGAGCTCGCCCGCCGTCTCGCGAAGGAGAGAGCGCGCGACGCCGGCTCGCTCGTGGTCGAGGTCGCGAGCAACGACGGCTACCTCCTGCAGTGGTACGCGGAGGCGGGCGTTCCCGTGCTCGGCATCGAGCCCGCCCGTAACGTCGCCAAGGTAGCCCTCGAGCGCGGCATCCCCACGGAGTGCGCGTTCTTCGGCCTGGAGACGGCGGCGCGATTCGCCGAAGCCGGCCGGCGAGCGGACGTCGTCCACGCCCACAACGTCCTCGCCCACGTGGCCGACGTCAACGGCTTCGTGGCCGGCCTCCGCGTCCTGCTCAAGCCGGGAGGTGTCGCGGTGGTGGAGGTTCCCTACGTGAAGGACCTCCTCGACCGCCTGGAGTTCGACACGATCTACCACGAGCACCTGTTCTACTTCTCGGTGACGTCACTCGCGCCGCTCTTCGCCCGGCACGGTCTCGTCGTGCGCGACGTCGAGCGCATCCCGCTCCACGGGGGATCGATCCGGCTCTTCGTCGAGCACGCGGGGGCGGGCCCGCGGAGCTCGGCTGTGGAGTCGCTCCTCGCCGAGGAGCAGGCCTGGGGCGTCGGCCAGCTCGACCCCTACCGCGCCTTTGCGGGCCGCATCGAGACGCTGCGCAAGGACCTGCTCTCGCTCCTCGACCAGCTCAAGGACGAGGGCAAGCAGCTCGCCGCCTACGGCGCCTCCGCCAAGGGGAGCACGCTCGTCAACACGTTCGGCATCGGGCCCGACCGCCTCGCCTTCGTCGCCGACCGCAGCACGTACAAGCAGGGGCGGCTCATGCCCGGCGTCCACATCCCGATCGTCCCCGCGGAGACCCTCCTGGAGCGGCAGCCCCACTACGTGCTGCTCCTCACGTGGAACTTCGCGGACGAGATCCTCGAGCAGCAGGCCGAGTACCGCCGGCGCGGCGGCAAGTTCATCCTGCCCATCCCCGAGCCGCGGATCGTCTAGAGAGGACCCCGACATGATCGACGGCGTCCAGGTCGTCCCCCTGAAGCGCATCCCCGACGAGCGGGGCACCGTCCTGCACATGCTGAAGCGCACTGACCCGCACTTCCGGGAGTTCGGGGAGATCTACTTCTCCACCGTCTACAGGGACGTGATCAAGGGCTGGCACAAGCACGCCCGCATGGCCCTCAACTACTGCTGCGTCCACGGGCGCATCAAGCTCGTGCTCTACGACGACCGCGAGGGATCGCGGACGCGGGGCGAGCTGCAGGAGATCTTCCTCGGCCCCGACCACTACGCGCTCGTGGTCGTCCCGGAGAACGTCTGGAACGGCTTCAAGGGCATGGCCCCCGAGTCGATCCTGGCCAACTGCGCGACGCTCCCCCACGACCCCGTGGCCGCGGGTACTACGCGCATGAGCCCCTTCGACAAGTCGGTGATTGCGTACGACTGGGACGTCCGGCACGAGTAGGCGGTGCGGATCGCAGTGACCGGCGCCGCCGGGTTCATCGGCGCCCACGTCGTGAGGCGGCTGCGCGAAGCGGGGGACGAGCCCCTGGCCCTCGTGCGGAAGGGATCACGCGCACCGCGGCTCGCCGGCCAGGCGCTTCACGAGGTCGACCTCGGAGACGGCGTCACGCTCCGTCGCTGGCTCGAAGCGCACCGGCCGGACGCAGTCGTCCACCTCGCGTGGTACGCGCGGCCGAAGGACTACCTGGTGTCGCCGGAGAACGCCGCGTCCCTGGCCATGACCACGGCCGTCGCAAGCGCCGTGTTCGCGAGCGGCTGCCCCAAGCTCGTGGGCGTCGGCACCTGCCTGGAGTACGCCGCCTCCGATCACCCGGTCGTGGAGACGGACGCCGTCGGCCCCGCGAGCCCGTACGCCCGGGCCAAGCACGAGGCGTTCCTCCGCGCGCACGATCTCGCCGTCCGCGCGGGCCGTGAGCTCGCCTGGGCCCGCGTCTTCCACCTCTTCGGCCCGGGCGAGGACTCGTCTCGGCTCGTCCCCACCGTCGCCGCCTCTCTCGCCCGCGGCGAGCCGATCGACGTCACCGCCGGCGATCAGGTCCGCGACTACCTGCACGTGGCGGACGTGGCCTCGGGCATCGCCGCGCTCGCGCGGCCGGGCACGAGCGGCGCGTACAACGTGTGCTCAGGCAACGCGCGTCCCCTCCGTGATCTGCTGCTGGCTCTCGGACGCGTCGTGGGCCGCGCGGAGCTGATCCGTTTCGGCGCTCGTCCGTATGCCGCGGACGAAGCGATGTTCCTCGCCGGCCGCTCCGATCGTCTGCGGGGCCTCGGCTGGTCCCCTCGTTTCGAGACCCTCGAAGCCGCCCTCGCCGACACTCTCGGAGCGTCGTCTTGAGCGCAGCCTTCCGCTGCCTCGCCTGCGCCGGCTCCGAAGCGCAGCTCGTCTTCGCCGACTGCCCCGACTACTACCAAGGCAAGCCCTTCCGCGTGGACTACCACCGCTGCCGCGCCTGCGACCTCCTCCAGCAGCACCCGCTGCCGAAGGACGTGGGCGCGATGTACGAGGACTACCCGATCCACGAAAGGAAGTCGCGGCTCTACGACGCGCTGCGCTGGCTGGTGATGGGCGGGCTCTACTACGACGCGCGAGCTCATCCGCCGGGGACGCGGCTCGTGGACTACGGCTGCGGGGACGGGAGCTATCTCGGGACGCTACAGGGCAAGGGCTTCGTGCTGACCGGATACGAAGCGGAGGCGAGCCAAGCCGAACGACTGACGAAGCTCCTCGGCCTTCCCGTCCACCATTCTGCCGACGCGCTCCTCGCGGCCGTGGATGGGAAGGCCGAGGTGGTGGTGATGCACTTCGTCGTCGAGCACCTCACCGACCTCGACGCCGGCTTCGAGACCGCGCGGCGGCTGCTCGTCCCCGGCGGCGTCTTCTACTTCGTGGTCCCCCACGAGCACTCGCTGGAGCGCCGGTTGTTCGGCCGGAAGTGGCACAACCTCGACCCGCCCCGCCACGTGAGCTTCCCCGAGAAAGCACACGTCGAGCGGATCGCGGCCCGGCACGACCTGAAGCTCGAGAGGCATGGGCCCGTGCCCTTCCCGAACGGCTTCGCGGCGAGCATCCCCGTCGTGCTCACGGGCCGGTTCCGCTTCCTGCTCTTCGCGCTCGCCCTCCCCGTCGGGATCCTGTTCTCGCGCCTCTCCCCCACCGGCACGCACGCCTACTGGCTCCGCCGATTGCCTTGAGCCGACGGCGCGGGCATAGTCTCTAGCGCGCGCATGAGCGACGACCTCTTCTGGCAGGACCGCCCCACCTTCGTGACCGGCGCCACCGGCCTCGTGGGCGGCTCGCTCGTGCGCCGCCTCCTCGAGGCCCGGGCCGACGTCGTCTGCCTCGTGCGCGACTGGGTCCCGCAGAGCGAGGCCGCGCGGAGCGGCCTCCTCGACAAAGTCAAGGTCGTACGCGGCGACGTGCGCGACCAGGCCCTGCTGGAGCGCATCCTCGGCGAGTTCGAGATCGCGACCGTGATCCACCTCGCCGCCCAGACGATCGTCACCATCGCCAACCGCAATCCCGTCTCCACCCTAGAGTCGAACGTGGCCGGGACGTGGGCGCTGCTGGAGGCGGCCCGGCGCAGCCCCACGGTGAAGCAGCTGGTGCTCGCCTCCTCGGACAAGGCCTACGGCGAGAGCGACGAGCTTCCGTACAAGGAGGACATGCCGCTCCGCGGCCGCCATCCTTACGACGTGAGCAAGTCCTGCGCGGACCTCGTGGCCCAGGCCTACGGCACGACGTACGGCCTGCCCGTCGCGCTCACGCGCTGCGGCAACTTCTTCGGAGGCGGCGACCTCAACTGGAACCGGATCGTGCCGGGCACCATCCGCTCGATCCTGCGCGGCCAGCGCCCGGTCGTCCGCTCCGACGGCCGCTTCGTGCGCGACTACTTCTACGTCGAGGACGGCGCCGCCGTCTACATGCTGCTCGCCGAGCGGCTCGCCCGCGATCCCTCGCTCGCCAGCCAGGCCTTCAACTTCTCGTACGAGGTCCCGGTGAGCGTCCTCGAGATCGTGGACCGCATCCGCGGCCTCATGGGCTCGACGCTGGAGCCCGACGTCCGCAACGAGGCGGTGAACGAGATCCGCGAGCAGTACCTGAGCGCCGAGAAGGCGCGAAAGCTCTTCGGCTGGCGCCCGCAGTTCGACCTCGACAGCGGCCTCGAGCGCACGATCGGCTGGTACCGGGACTTCCTCAAGGACGCTCGTTGACCGAGCGGCCCCTGGCGGGCCGCGCCGAGACACGAAGGGCGGCGCTCGCCCTGACCCTGGCCGTGATCGCGGCGGGCGGGCTCGTCCTCTGGCTCTACACACGGCTCGTTCGTCCGGCGCCTTTCGCCGTCGATCCCGCGGAGACGCGCTTCTTCGGGCCGCACGAGGTGAGCACGCACCTCTCGCTCATCAAGCCCTTCTTCGACGCCCGGGGTCAGACCCTCGCCCACCTCGCAATCGTCGCCGCCGCGGCTCTCGTCGTCCTCTTCGGCGCGCGTCTCCACGCGTGGCCGATCCTCGTTCGCCTGGGAGGCGCCGCCGCTGTGGTGGTCGCGGTGGCCGCGTTCGCGGCTCCCCTGTACGCGCCTGGACCGAAGCTCGGCTATTTCGCGGCCGGCATTCCCGTGATCGTCCTGCTCCTCTTCGCCGGTCGGCTGCATCGGCGGTCCGTCGCGAACCGGCTGATGGGCGCGGCGGTCGTCCTCGCGCTCGCCCTCGCGACACTTCCCGGCTTCCTCCGGCCGCCGGACTTCACGGCCTACTCCTGGTACGAGATGACCTACGGCCAGTCGCACTGGAGCCTCGTCGTGGGCCCGGGCGACCGAGTCGCCGAGGGAGGAAGGCTCGACGACGTCCGCCCGCAGTACGGGCTCGCGCCGACCGTCCTCTGGGCCGCCGCGGAGCGGCTCACGCGACCGTTCACCTTCGGCGAGTCCGTTCATCTCCTTCTGCTGCTCCACGTGGTCTACCTTGCGCTCGCGGCCTGGCTCCTCGTGCGCGCCGCCCGCGGCCGATGGTTCTTTGCCGTCCTCGGCCTCGCCCTCGTCGGGCCCTGGTTTCACTTTGCGCACAAGTGCCTGCTCTTCCCGAACCAGAGCGTATGGCGGACGATGGCCGTCCCGCTCGTCCTCGCGGTCCTCGCCGTCTCTGGGCGGGCGAATGCGCTCGCCGTGGGACTGCTCGCGGGCGGCGCTCTCCTCTTCAATGTCGAGTCCGGCCTCGCGCTGACCGCGGGACTCCTGACCTTCATCTGGCTCCAGCAGGGGGCGAGGCCGTGGCGCGTCGCCTTGCCGTTCTTGGCGGGGGTCCCGCTGGCGCTCATCGCGTTCGTCGCCTTCGCCGGTCTTCTCTTCGGCCAGGTCGTCTCCCTGCCGCGGCTCCTGCTGAGCAAGGCGGCCTTTCTCTCCTCCGGCGGCTTCAGCGGCTTCCGCTGGACTCCCGACCCCTGGCCCGTACTGATCCTCGGCCACGCCGTCTTCGTGCTCGCGCAAGCGGCGCTCGCACCGCGGCGCGGCGCGCGCACCTGCTTTCGCGCGGCCGTGGCCGCGACACTCGTCGTCTGGTTCGCCTACTACGCGAATCGCCCCGATCCCTGGAACCTCTCGAGCTACTACGTCCTCTACGGCTTCCTGCTCGTCGACCTCGCGCGCTTCGCGGCCCTGAGCATCGCCCGCCGCCGCTTCACCCTGGAGCTCGTCGGCGCGGCCGGCCTTCTCCTGGGCGTCGCCTTGCCGAACGTCGCAGCCATCGCCGCCAAGGGCGCGGACCAGGTCCGGTCCGCGCTGGGCCCGGCGCTCCGGCGCGAGGCTCCCCCGGGCGCCGGCCTCGTGAGCGGCGTTTTCGTCGACGCCAGGGTCGCCTCCGAGATCGAAGCGCGGGGCGGCTTCCTGCGCGCGCGGCGCAGCGAGGAGCCCGTCTACCTGACGGCCGACTCTTACCTCGTACCCAAGGTCTCGGGACGGTTCCCGGCCCTCCCCGTGGCCGACCTCTGCTGGGAGGCGATGACGCGCGCGGACTACGAGCGGGCGCTCGACGCCGTCGCGCGCGTCCCGTCCGGGCGGGTCTATCTCGACGCGCCCGGCAGCTCGGCCTACGGCACCGCCTGCGGCCTGTTCTATGGCCAGGTGCGGAGCGATCTCGAGCGCGCGTTCGCGCGCGAAGCGATCGAGAGCGGCTGGGAGATCTGGGTGCGCAAGCCCTAGCGTGCGGAATGCTGTCGGGACGATGGCTGTATCCTTCGCGGGGAACTGCATGAAGCGCTGGCTCCTCACGGGCGCACTGGCTTTCGCGATCGTGCCGGCCGCGGCCCAGAAGCGTCCCGTCCCCCCGACCCGCAGGCCCGCGATCACGCCAGGCGAGAACGTCGTCTTCCGCCTGAGCGAGGGCGCCGAAGAGCGCGAGACGGTGCTGCAGATCGCCCGGCCTCCCGCGGAACCGCTCGACGCGGCGGCCCTGGAGCGCGTGCTCTCCCGCCTTCCCCCATTCGCCGCGAGCGACGAGGACGCGAAGCCTTTCGCGCTCCGCGAGGGATCGAAGCCTCCTCCGCGCACGGGTCGCACCGTCGAGGCACCGTTCCCGCCTGCGACGGCCGGGCCGGCAGCCGAGCGCCCCCCGACAGGACCGCTCGAGGTGCGCCGCCACGCGCCCGAGGGCGACGTTCCCCTCGCACCGTACCTGAGCGTCACCTTCTCGCAGCCGATGGTCGCGTTGACCTCCCACGACGCGCTCGCGCAGCAGGCGCGTCCCGCGCGCGTCTCGCCGGAGCCGCCGGGGAACTGGCGATGGGTGGGGACGGAGACCCTCCTCTTCCAGCCCGACGGCCGCTTCCCCATGGCCACCGACTACCGGGCGGAGGTTCCCGTGGGAACGCGCTCGGCGACCGGAGGCGTCCTTGCGCAGGCCGTCGCCTGGACGTTCACCACACCGCCGCCCACGCTCGTCGGCAAGCACCCTGTCGACGCGCCGGTTCGCCGCGATGCGCTCGTCTTCGCCGCGTTCGATCAGAAGATCGACGCTGACGCGGTGCTGGCCACGGTCCACTTCACCGCGGGGGGAGCCGCGCGTCCGGTTCGCCGGGCGACGGCGGCCGAGATCGCCGATGACGAGATCGTGAAGCGTCTCGTCGAGGGTTCACAAGCCGGCCGGTGGCTCGTCTTCCGTCCGGAGTCGCCGCTGCCCGCGGACACCGAGGTCCGCGTGACGATCGGCCCGGGAACGCCTTCGGCGGAGGGTCCGAAGAAGACGACTGCCGCCCAGTCCTGGAGCTACAGGACGTTTGGCCCGCTGCGCGTCACGGATCATCGCTGCGGCTGGAACAACGAGTGTCCTCCGACGACCCCCTGGCAGATCACGTTCTCGAATCCCCTGGACGCGAAGACCTTTCGGAAGGAGATGGTCCGCGTCGAATCCGTGCTCCACGGACAGAAGACGGACGTCTACGGAAACCAGCTCGTGGTGCGCGGCGAGTCGCGCGGACGCACGACGTATCGAGTCACGCTCTCCTCCGAGATCCAGGACGTGTTCGGCCAGCAGCTCCAGCCGACGGGTGCGCTCGCGTTCGCGGTGGGATCGGCGCCGGAAAGGCTTTCCGCGGCGGGCGGGCCGTTCGTCGTCCTCGATCCGGCCGGGGCGCGACAGTTCTCCGTCTTCACCACGAACCACGAGTCGCTCCGCGTCCGCGCCTTCTCGGTCCGGCCGGAGGACTGGAGCGCCTGGGTCGCGTACCACGTGGCGGCGATGCAGAACAGGGCCGCGACTCCGCCCGGGCAGCAGGCGGTCGACACCACGGTGCGTGTCTCGGCCGCGCCGGACGAGATGGTGGAGACGCGCATCGACCTCACGCCCGCGCTCAGGCAGGGGAAGGGCAACGTCGTGCTCGTGGTCGAGCCGACCCGGCCGCCGAAGGTGCGCGGGTGGTCCGAGCCGATACGGGCTTGGATCCAGTCCACGTCGATGGGCCTCGACGCGTTCGTGGACGACGAGGCGCTGCTCGCGTGGGCGACCTCGCTCACAGACGGGCGTCCCGTTTCGGGTGCCACTGTCGAGCTCGTTCCCGGCGCCGCTTCCGCGCGGACCGGCGCCGACGGCCTCGCGACGCTGCCGCTCTCCGAGAGCGCGAGCGGCCTCCTCGTGGCCCGGCTCGGAGACGACGTCGCGTTCCTCCCCGAGCAGCCCTTCGGTTGGAGCGGATCGGGCTGGCGGCGGCACCCGCGCACGGACGAGCTGCGCTTCTACGTCTTCGACGACCGCCGGATGTACCGCCCCGGCGAGACCGTGAACGTGAAGGGCTGGTCGCGGCGCCTCGGCGCCGGGCCGCGAGGAGACTACCGCCCGGCCGACGTGCAGCAGGCGAGCTTCGTGCTCCACGACTCGCGCGGCAACGAGGTGACGAAGGGCGACGCGCCCCTCGACGCCCTGGGCGGCTTCGAGCTCCGCCTCGAGCTTCCCGGGACGATGAACCTCGGCACGGCGAGCCTGCAGCTCTCGGCGGGCGGCGCGGTGCACCAGCACACGTTCGAAGTGCAGGAGTTCCGCCGGCCCGAGTACGAGGTCACGGCGAGCGCGAGCGAAGGGCCGCACTTCGTGGGCGGCCACGCCACCGTCACCGCCACGGCGGCATACTACGCGGGAGGGGCGCTCCCCGGCGCACCGGTCACCTGGCACGCGACGGCGACCGCGGCGACCTTCGTCCCGCCCAACCGCGACGACTGGGCGTTCGGGGAGTGGATCCCCTGGTGGGAAGGCCCAGGAACGGGCGCTATCGAGTGGACGCAGGAGCTCGCGGGCGAGACCGACGCCTCCGGCCGCCATCGCCTCCGCATCGACTTCGAGCGCGCCCAGCCGCCCCGCCCCCGGCAGGTGCAGGCAGAGGCGACCGTCCTGGACGTGAACCGCCAGGCGTGGACGGCGAGCGCAAGCCTCCTCGTACACCCGGCCGCGCTCTACGTCGGCCTGCGGAGCGAGCGGCTCTTCGTGGAGCGTGGCCAGCCGCTGCGGATCGAGGCGATCGTGACCGACCTCGACGGCCACGCGGTCTCCGGCCGCGAGCTGAGCGTCGTCGCGGAGCGGCTGGAGTGGGAGCAGGAAGAGGGCGAGATGAAGGAGAAGGCGGTGGACGCGCAGAGCTGCCCCCTCGTCTCCGCTGACGGCCCCAAGACGTGCACGTTCAAGACGGCGGAAGGCGGGCCCTATCGCGTGACCGCTCACGTCCTCGACGACCAGCAACGGCCGAACGAGACCCGCCTCCGCCTCTGGGTGGCGGGAGGCCGCACGATCCCGACCCCAAGCGTCGAGCAGGAGAAGGTCACGCTCGTGCCCGACAAGAAGGAGTACCGGCCGGGCGAAAAGGCGCGCCTCCTCGTCATGGCACCCTTCTCGCCCGCGGAGGGGCTCCTGACGCTCCGCCGCGCCGGTCTCGTCACCCACGAACGATTCGCGATGACGGGCTCCTCGCACACGCTCGAGGTGCGGATCGAAGATGCGCTCGTGCCAAACGTCCACGTCCAGGTGGACCTCGTGGGCGCGGCGCCGCGCCTCGACGAGGAGGGGACGGTCGCGTCCCGAAAGACGCCGCGGCCCGCCTTCGCGAGCGGGAACGTGGACCTCGCGGTGCCGCCCTACTCGCGCACCCTCGCCGTCTCCGTAACACCCCGGGAGGCGGCGCTGCCGCCAGGCGGCGAGACAACGCTGGACGTTCAACTCCGCGACGCCGCGGGCTCCGCGGTACAGGGCGGCGAGGTCGCGGTGGTCGTGGTGGACGAGGCGGTCCTCGCCCTCACCGGCTACCGCGTGCCCGATCCGCTCGACGTCTTCTATGCGCGGCGGGAAGACGGGGTGCGCGACCATCACCTGCGAGCGAACGTCCTCCTGGGGCCGGAGCCGAGCCCGATCCCGCAGGTCACCGAGATGCTGGCCGGCGCGGGCGCGGCGGGGATGGTGGCGCCCGCAGCGGCGCCGCTCGAGCGCGCCTTCCAGGTCAAGAAGATGGCGGCGCCCGGTGCGGAGCCGGCGCCCATTCGCGCTCGCACGGACTTCGCCGCCCTCGCTCTGTTCGCGGGTCGTCTCTCCACGGACGCCAAGGGACGGGCGACGGTCACGGTCAAGCTTCCGGACAGCCTCACGCGCTATCGCGTCACGGCGGTGGCGGTAGCCGGGGCGAAGCAGTTCGGCAAGGGCGAGTCGACGCTCACCGCTCGCCTGCCCGTGATGGTCCGGCCATCGCCCCCGCGGTTCCTGAACTACGGCGACCGCTTCGAGCTGCCGATCGTGGTGCAGAACCAGACCGAGGCTCCGCTCACCGTGGACGTCGGCCTTCGCGCGCGCAACCTGGAGCTCACGGCGGGTGCGGGCCGGCGCGTCACCGTCCCCGCCGGCGATCGCGTGGAGGTCCGCTTCCCCGCGGCCGCCGCCAAGGCAGGCCGCGCGCGTTTCCAGGTCGGCGCGGTTGCGGGAAGCCACGCCGACGCGGCGGAGCTCGCGTTCCCGGTCTGGACGCCGGCCACGACCGAGGCCTTCGCGACCTACGGCCAGATCGACCAGGGAGCGATCGTGCAGCCGGTGCAGTCGCCGCCCGATGTCCTTCCCGGCTTCGGGGGACTGACCGTCACGACTTCGTCCACCGCCCTCCAGGCCCTGACCGACGCCGTCCTCTACCTCGCCGCCTATCCCTTCGAGTGCGCGGAGCAGCTCTCGTCCCGCATCCTCGCGGTGGCCGCGCTCAAGGACGTGCTCACCGCGTTCCAGGCCGAGGGCCTGCCCCGCCCGGAAGAGATGGTGGCCGCCGTCGCGCGCGACATCGAGCGGCTGCGCGGGATGCAGAACGACGACGGCGGCTTCGCGTTCTGGCGCCACGGCGAGCCTTCGTGGCCCTACGTGAGCATCCACGCCGCGCACGCGCTGGCTCGGGCGAAGGAGAAGGGCTTCGACGTGCCCGCGCCGATGCTCGATCGCGCCCGCCAGTACCTGAAGGACGTCGAGCAGCGGATCCCCCCGGACTACCCCGACGACGTTCGGCGGACGCTCGTCGCCTACGCGCTCGACGTGCGGCAGCGCCTCGGCGATCCGGACCCCGCGCGAGCGCGGGCCCTCGTTCGCGAGGCCGGTCCCGAGAAGATCTCGTTCGAAGCGGTAGGGTGGCTCCTGGGCGTGCTCCACCGCGATCCGGCGTCGGCCCCCGAGGTGCAAAGGCTCCTCACGTTCCTCGGCAACCGGGTCACGGAGACGGCGGGAGCCGCGCACTTCGCCGTGTCCTACGGCGACGGCGGCTATCTCGTCCTCCAGTCCGACCGGCGGGCGGACGCCGTCGTCCTCGAGGCGCTCATCGCGGCTCGTCCCGCGAGCGACCTCGTGCCCAAGATCGTGGCCGGGCTGCTCGCGCACCGCACCGCCGGCCGCTGGGGGAACACGCAGGAGAACACGTTCGTGCTCCTGGCCCTCGACCGCTACTTCAACACGTACGAGAAGGCGACGCCCGACTTCCTGGCCCGGGCCTGGCTCGGCGAGGGCTTCGCAGACGAGCACGCGTTCCGTGGACGGACGACGGAGCGCCACGAGATCGCCGTGCCCATGGAGTGGCTGGCCCGGAAGGGACCGACCGATCTCGTGCTCGCCAAGGAGGGGGCGGGACGGCTCTACTACCGTCTGGGCCTGCGTTACGCGCCGTCGAGCCTCGCGCTCGATCCCGCCGACCACGGCTTCACGGTCGAGCGCCGGTACGAGGGAGCCGACGAGAAGGGCGACGTCACGCGCGGCGACGACGGCGTCTGGCACGTGCGCGCGGGCTCGAGGGTCCGCGTCCGCCTCACGATGGTCGCCCCCGCGCGGCGGTACCACGTCGCCCTCGTCGATCCCCTGCCCGCCGGGCTCGAAGCGATGAACTCCGCGCTCGCCGTCACCGGATCGGTCCCGGTCGGCCGCCCGGACGAGGTCACGGTGGCAGGGGCGCCGGGGCTGGGCGGACCGCGCGGGGCCGGGCACTGGTGGTGGTGGACGCGGCCGTGGTACGAGCACCAGAACCTGCGCGACGAGCGCGTCGAGGCATTCGCCTCCCTCCTCTGGGAGGGCGTGTGGGAATATGCGTACGTGGCCCGCGCCACGACGCCGGGGACCTTCGTGGTCCCCCCCGCGAAGGCGGAGGAGATGTACTCTCCGGAGACCTTCGGCCGCGGGAGGACCGACCGCCTCGTCGTCGAGTGACGGGCAGCCGGGAGGTCCCATGTCCGACGAATCTCCACGCAGCGAGCCCTGGCCGCCGCTCCCTCTCGAAGAGTGGAGCGACACCTGCGCGACGCTCCACCTCTGGACGCAGATCGCAGGCAAGATCCGGCTCACCCTGAGCCCGTGGGTGAACCACTGCTGGCAGGTCACGCTCTACGTGACCGCGCGGGGGCTCACCACCTCCCCGATCCCCCACGGCACGCGCACGTTCGAGCTCGAGTTCGACTTCACCGCCGAGGAGCTCGCCGTCCGCACGAGCGACGGGGGAACGGGACACGTCCCGCTGCGGGCGCAGTCCGTGGCCGCGTTCTACCGTCTGGTGATGGCCGCCCTCGACGAGCTCGGCCTGAACGTGAAGATCCGCAAGCGCCCGAACGAGGTGGCGGATACCGTTCCCTTCGACAAGGACGAACGGCCCCGCGTCTACGACGCGGAGCACGCGCGCCGCTTCTGGCGGGTCCTCGTCCAGGCGGACCGGGTCTTCAAGGCCTTCCGCGGCCGCTTCATCGGGAAGGCGAGCCCCGTGCACTTCTTCTGGGGCGCGCCCGACCTCGCGGTCACGCGCTTCTCGGGTCGTACCGCTCCGCGGCACCCCGGCGGGATCCCCAACCTGCCCGACGAGGTAACAAGCGACGCCTACTCGCACGAGGTCAGCAGCTGCGGCTTCTGGCCGGGAGGCGGCCCCTATCCGCACGCCGCGTTCTACTCCTACGCGTACCCGGAGCCGGCGGGGTTCGCGGACACGAAGGTTCGGCCGGACGCCGCTTTCTGGAGTCCCGATCTGAAGGAGTTCATGCTGCCCTACGACGCGGTGCGGCAGTCGCGGACGCCCGACGAGACGCTCCTCGAGTTCCTGCAGTCGACGTACGAGGCGGCGGCGGATCGCGCGGGGTGGGACCGGAAGGCCCTGGAGAAGAGATGACGACGGAGGCCTGATCCCGGGATCAGCTCGCGCGCGGCTACACCACGGCGGTGCGGTTCCAGTCGAAGACGTCGATGCCGCTCCTCTCGAGCTGTTTCTCCAGCTCCAGGGGTCCTTGAGCCGCGGCGTACACGCTCTCCGACCGGGCGATCGGCACCGCGAGGAGCCACGCGAGCGACGCCGGCCCGAGGTGGACCGCCGTGGGTCTCTCTCCCCAGAGAGACGGCGACGTGAAGTAGAGATCGGTCAGCGTCGACGAGATGTACGTGAGCTCCGGGACGTCCGGGAAGACGACGCCGGGCGCGCAGGACCGTCGATCGTGGATGATCCGAAACGCCGCCGAGGCCAGGGCCGCCGGGATGTGGGGGAATCGTTCGTAGGCCGCGGCCACGAGCTCCAGGCGGATCGGAAGCACCTCGCCGTCACGGTACAGCTGATGATTGGAGAGACCGACGGTCGTGTAGGAGGTCACGTTCTGCTGAGGGCTGTGCGTGCAGGCAAGGACCTCGAGGCGATCGGGGCCGGCCCCGTCCGAGTGGAACGACGGCACACCCCGAGCGCCGAAGGCCTTTGCGGCCTGATTGCGCACGACGCGGCGGAGGTCGGGAACTCCCTCCGTCATCTCCATGTGTACTGGCGGTTGCAGGCTCCCTGGAGGACGGAGGAACGCGACGTGAGCGGCCCGCCACTTCACAAGCGTCATCGACTCCTCCATCGCAACGACGCCAGCGGCGCCATGCTCAACGGCTTCTCGCGGTCCCGGTCGAGGCGTCCGGGACGGCGAAGAGCTGATCGTGTGATGCGCTCCCATTCTGACGCGGCTTCGCGCGGCGTCAATGATCCACGCAGGCGACTGTCCTCCATCGCGCGACCGGGCTTCCCGACTCTCGTTCACTCGGGAAACAAAATCGCGGCTCTCCAAGGGGTCGGCGGGAAGATTTTTTTTCAGGCCTTCTGGTATCCTCCCGACGCCGGGGGGCGCGCCAGACCCACGGAGGAACCTGTCATGAGTCGATACCGTCGTTCGCCCCGCGCCGGAGCCGGGACCGCCGTCTTCGGGTGCGCGTTGCTTCTCGCGGGCGGAGTGTTCGCCGCGCCTCAGCAGCAGGAAGTGGTGCCTCCCAAGCCCACGGTTCCCGAGATCTTCACGCTGGCCGGCCAGTTCGTGCGCGTCGCCTACAACAACCAGGGCTTCGTCACGATGGGCTACCAGGTGGCCCAGCGGTCACTGGGCGAGGAGTGGGTGATGCTCGAGGTGGGCCTCACCATGCGCTCGCCCTCGAAGGACTACACCCTGAAGCGCGACCACCTCTCGATCAAGACCCCGGACGGGACCGTGATCCCGCTCGCCACCCAGAATGAGTACGCGGAGGCCGGCTACCTGCCCGGACTCCGGAACCGGGCCAAGGTCGTGCGCGATTCCATCAACTACTTCCCGGTGGAGGCGACCCGCGGCTGCTCGGTCGCCTTCTTCGCCAACGCCGGAGAGCCCGGCCGGCAGATCGCCTTCGACGAGGTGGAGCTGAGCTCCACGCGGGGGTGCGTGGGGCGGCTCTACTTCCACGTTCCCGGCGGCATCAAGGTCGGCCAGTACTGGCTGCTCGTCAACTTCGGCGAGAGCGAGGTGCAGGTCCCCTTCCGCATCCTCACGAAGGAGGAGGAGAAGCAGTTCAAGGACAGCTGGCAGGACATCAAGGAGGCGCACGAGGAGTCGTACAAGAAGAAGAAGTAGGAGCGCGGTCAGCGGGGCAGGCTGAACCGGGACTCGTCGAGCGTAGGGTTCAGCTCGACCTGGTCGACGAGGATGTGCAGCCGCTGGGGCCGGTCCCTGGCGCCGATCTCGATGGAGCGCGCGAAGCGCACGCCGCCCGTTTCGCGGTAGTCGCCGTAGGCTATCTCCAGGTCCAGCTCGTGACCGCGCACCTTCCGCGTGGACGCCGTCTTCACGACGAGGCCGCTCTTGGCGTCCACCCAGACGTGGCGGACGACACCCGACTTGAGCGTGACCTTGAGCTCGTCAGCGGGGCCTCCGGGCAGCTCCGAGCGCCCGACGAGCTCGACCGCGTGGCCCTTGGCCTTCCAGTCGACGAGCGGCCCGTCGATGTCGGCCTGCTCGGCCGACAGCTCGGCGGCCCCCTCGGGCAGCGGCTGCGGCTCGAAGACGCCGTCGAGGGGCGACACCCGCCAGCCCGCGGAGCCGTCCCAGACGTAGACTCCGGTCGTGCCCTGGAAGACGAACTCCGTGCGGATCCGCCCGGGGCGAGCGATCTCGCGCCGCACGATCGCCTCGCGGCCGGGGCCGGCGATGGCGCGGCCCGTCATGCGCACCGTGCGGACCCCCGCCAGCGCCTCCTTGCCGCCGCGGGCCGCCACGTGCCGGGCCACGATCTCGTCCACCGTGGGCGCGGGAGCGGCGGCGGAGGCGAGGAGCGCCGCGAGGAGGACCGGCACGTGGGAGGCGCTCATCGCGGCACCGGGACCTGCTTCGCGGACGGGTAGGGCATCGGCGTGATGATCGGTCCGCTCGGCCACACCACCGGACCCGCGCCCCAGCCGTACCAGAGCGGCAGGCCCTCGCTCGACGATTGGGCCTCCGCCGCCTCCGCTTCGGCCTTCCGCGCCCGGGCTTCCGCCTCCTGCGCCCGCGCCTCGGCCTCGCGCGCACGGACGTCGGCCTCCTGGCGCGCCCGCTCCTGCTGGGCCTCGGCCGCGCGCTCGCGCAGGATCGCCTCGTGCTCGGCGGGCGTCATCCACTCCCCCTCGAACCGCACGTAGCCCTTCGCCCGGTAGGCGTCGTCCTCGCTCATCCAGCGACCGTCCATCTGCACGTTGCCGAGGGCCTGGTTCGCGCGGGGGTCGTTGGGTGCTGCGTTGTGCGCGCGATTGTAGGCCTCGCGGGCTTGCGAGCCGAGGCCGCGGCTCGAGGCCCACTCTCCGAGGGCGATCCAGCCGTCCGCGTCTCCGGAGGCGATCTTCCCCGCGCGCTCCTCGTACTCCTGGAGGGCCGAGCGCCCCTCCTCGATCCGTACGACGCTCGACGCGGGCACGGCGATGCGGCCGGCGCCGACGTCGATCTCGACCGTGGTCGCGGAGCGGCTGACGATGCGCCCCGACAGCTGCCCGCCGCTCTTGAGAAAGACCTCGTCGGCGGCGGCGCTGAAGGGCAGCGTCAGCGCGGCGAGACCGAGCACCAGCTTCTTCAACGCGCCTCCTCGTCCTCTGCGAGGCCCGGTGTACGGCGACATTCTAGCTCCGCTCGACTCGCGGGTCAGCCGCGCGATCGGGGGGTCAAGGCGCCCGTCGGGCCGACCGCTTCATCGCCTCGCGCAAGCGGTCGTGGGGCAGCGCCTCCACGCGCAGGCCGTCCTGGCCCGTCATGGTTTCCGCGGCCACGAGGGCGTTGATGATCGCCTCCTCGGTGGCGAGGATCACGGCCCGAAAGACGCGCGTCAAGGCGTCGTTCTGCAGGAAGGTCGCGGTGGAGACCCGCTCCTTCCGCTGCGCGGCGTCCGGGTTCGCGGTGGAGAAGGCGATGAAGATGTCGCCGGACCCGTTGCCGGCGGTCCCGCCCGTGCGCGCGAGCCCCAGCGCCGCCCGCTTGGCGAGGCGGCGGACCTGGTGCGGCAGGAGCGGGGCGTCCGTGGCCACGACGATGATGATCGACCCCGTCTCGTTGTCGTAGTCGCGACCCTTCGAGAAGGGCGCGTTGTCGGGGTAGAGGCGGCCGAAGGGCACGCCTGCGATGTCGAGTTGGTGGCGGGCGCCGTGGTTCGCCTGCACGAGGACACCAACCGTGTATCCCCCGTCCGCGGCGGCGAGCCTCCGGGACGCGGTGCCCGTCCCGCCCTTGAACTCGTAGCAGATCATCCCCGTGCCCCCGCCGACGTTGCCCTCGGGAACCGGTCCCGGCCGCGCGCCCTCGAGCGCCCTCAGCGCGTCGTCCGCGGTCACGTGGAACCCGTTGACGTCGTTGAGAGCCCCGTCGAAGGTCTCGGCGACGACCGGGTACGAGTAGTCCTGGTAGAGGAACTTGTGCTCGACCTGCCAGCGCACGACGGCGTCGCGCACGACACCCACGCTGTGGGTGTTCGTGATCAGGATCGGGCCCTCGAGGAATCCCGACTCGTCGATCCAGTGCGTGCCCGTCATCTCCCCGTTCCCGTTCAACGGGAACCAGCCGCCGAACACCGGCGTCGCGGAGGAGCGACCCCGGGGCAGGATCGCGGTGACGCCGGTGCGGACAGCCGCCGTCTTGCCGTCGGGCCGCGGCTCGTCGCGGATGAGCGTCACCATCCCGACCTCGACTCCAGCGACGTCGGTGATCGCGTCGAGCGGCCCCGGCGGCCCGTCGAAGGGAACGCCGAGGTCCCGCGCCCGCGGCTTCGTCGCGGCCGCCGCGGTCGCGCTCTGGGCCGCCAGCAGCACCACGCACATCCAGCGCATCTCGTCCTCCTAGCGCCCGCGCGCCACGGCGCGGCGGGCCACCGCGTCGATGAGACCTGGAGCGAAGAGGCGCACGAACCGCCCGATCCTCCCGCGGAAGGACGTGATGAGCAGGCGCTGGCGCTTCTCCATCGCCCGCACCATGAGCGCGGCGCACTGCTCGGCGGTCATGATCTTCGACTCCTGGAGCGGGCTCTTCCCGAGGGGACGGCCGTCGGGCCCGATCGCGCGGTTGTGGATGTCGGAGACGACGAAGTCCGGGGCGACCACGGTGACACTGACGCCCGTGTCCGCGAGCTCGACGCGCAGGGAGTCGAAGAAGCCCACGACGGCGTGCTTGCTCGCGGAGTAGCCGGTGCGCGTGGGGACGCCGGTGAGCCCGGCGACGCTCGCCACCACCACGATCTGCCCGCGGCTCTTCTTGAGGTGGGGCAGCGCCGCGTGCGTGAGATAGACGCAGCCCAGGTAGTTGACGCGCATGATCCGCTCGTAGACCGAGAGGTCGTCGAGCTCGTCGAAGCGCGCGATCATGCCGATGCCCGCGTTGTTGACGAGGACGTCGAGGGCGCCCCACCGCTCGACCGTCCGCGCCACGAGGGCCTGGCACGCCTCGCGGGAGGTCACGTCCGCGGGCACGACGAAGGTCTCGGCACCCTTCTCCGCGCAGGCCCCGGCCACGGCCGCGAGCGCGCTCTCGTCGCGGGCGGCGAGCACCAGCCGTGGACGCTGGGGGGCGAGGGCCAGGCAGAGCGCCTTGCCGATCCCGGAGGAGGCGCCCGTCACCACGATCACCTTGCCCGCGTAGGCGGCCACGCTCAGAACTCCCGCGCGCGGTACGTGTCCTGGCCTCCCATCACGGTGAGGAGCACCTTCGTCTTGAGGATCGCCTCCGCGGGGATCGCCGTGATGTCGGCGGAGAGCACGACGAGGTCGGCGAGCTTGCCGGGAGCGATCGTGCCCCGCGCCGTCTCGTCGAAGCAGGCGTAGGCGGCGTCGCGCGTGAAGTGGCGCAGCGCGGCCTCGACGCCGATCCGCTGGGCCGGTACCCATCCTCCCGGCGGCGTCCCCGCGGGTGTGGTGCGGGTGACCGCGCAGTGGATTCCCGCGAGGACGTCGGGGGGATAGACGGGCCAGTCGCTGCCGAAGGCCTGGACGGCTCCCGCGTCGTCGATGGCCTTGAAGGGCATGGCCCGCGACGCGCGGTCGCCGAGCGTGGGAACGTAGACGTCCATCGTCCCCTTGTCCGGCCGGGCGAAGAGCGCCTGCGTGGAGGCCACGACGCCGAGCGACTTGAAGCGCGCCAGGTCCTGGAGGCGGGGCACCTCGAGGTGCTCCACGCGGTGGCGCCGCGTGGGCCCGCTTCCCGCCTTCTCGTACGCCCGCAGCGCGAGGTCTACCGCGCGGTCTCCGATGGCGTGCAGCCAGACCTGGAACTTCTCCCGGTCGTAGGCGGCGACGGCTCGGAAGAGCTCTTCCGGCGTCCACCGGAGCTCCCCCGTCCCTCCCCCCGGATACGGATCGAAGAAGGCGGCGGTGTGCGACTCCACGACCCCATCCACGAAACCCTTGACCGCCCCCACGCGGAGCCGCGGCCCCGCGTACTTCGAACGGAAGGCCGCGTAGCTCGCGAGGTGCTCCGGTCCGGGGTCCTTGACCATGGGGAGCGCGCCGTAGACGCGCACCTTGAGGGCTTGCTGCGACTCGATCGACTCCAGCACCGCGAGGTCCCCGGGGTCGAGCGACGCCGCGCCCACGCCGGTGAGCCCCTGCGCCGCGAGCTTCTCGAGCCCCTTCTTGACCGCGCGCTCCTTCTCGTCGGGAGCTGTCTCTTATACACATCTCCGAGCCCACGAGACGA